>CAMLGR010000203.1 GCA_946479615.1 uncultured Bacteroidota bacterium
AGGTGGTAACATCAAAGCCGAGTAGTACTAATTGCCCGTACGCTTTAATTTTTTTTCTTATTTTCTAAAAATAAGAAGTATTAGTTCTCTTCTAACATTTCCCAATATGATCTTATTACGAATGATGAGTTAAAAATATAATTCATAACTCTGAATTCTACATTCTTATGGTGGTTTTGCCAAGGGTGTTCACCTCTTCCCATACCGAACAGAGAAGTTAAGCCCCTTATGGCCGATGGTACTGCACCACAATGCGGGAGAGTAGGTAGCTGCCATATTTATTAAAAAAGCCCTTCAGTTTTATTACTGAAGGGCTTTTTTTTGGCACTTTCCCACCCTCACTTCCCACTTCTTATAACCCATTCCATCCATTGCACCGATCGATAAAATCAGTATGTTAGCCCTGTCTCATCCATCCCGCTAATAGTCCTGTTTGCATTTCCTGGCCACCATAGCACTACAGGCATCCATTAAGATGTGACGAAGGAACATGAAGTGTGAGAGGCGGAAAGATCGTATCGATTGATTGGGATCGATACCCGATAGTAAAGGTGGAAAAAGAGTTCTTTGTCGTTTCCGACAGAGGAATGTTTTCGACGAATCACTTTAGGATTTTTATGATGTTAAACAAAACTGTTCACCTGATTTAAAAGCGTAATTGAAATGCCAAAGCATAGACAGTTTTTCGAAGACGAGGATGATGCTGACTTCACCGTGTTTATAATTCACGGTCATTCGCCGGAAGTTCATAAAGTCGATCTTTTCACCGGACCGGGACAGCAGTTTCTTTTAGCAAACTTTAATACATTCAGATATGCAAGTGTTGAAATATCTATTCCTGCTTACATTCCTGACACATTATTCGCTGGTGATGAAAGCACAAGACACGACGAAAAAAAAGGTCAGTTTTGTGACAAAGATCGATATCGGGCAAGCGACCAAAGACGGTATTTATTTAAACGGCTACGTAGTAAATATTCCGTATGACAAGCTGATGAAATTGAATGGCAAAAAGGTTCGTATCAGCGGGAAAGTAACGATTGTAAAAGGACTTAAACATTACAATGATGGAGTTATCAGACAAGGAAGAGAGACGGACACGAAGCAGATACTAAAACCGAAGATTAAAATTCTAGACGATTGATATAAGCGGGGGTGATAAATATACGCACATCTTTTATTATCCTTAATCGGCTTCATTTCCGGCACATAAAATTGGTTTTATCGATTCAACTGAATCTGGTGAATAACATCAAGCTACGGTATGGATTGGATATTTTCTAAATGCCCCAAAGGCTTGTCAGTTGAATTTATGCCTTACCGACTTATAAAATTGCAGGCGAACTTTATTTGAATTCTTTGCGAAACTACATGCCATACACCGAAATCCTAAACAAACAAAGGGGTTTTTAGACCGACTAATTAACTGCCCTAATATGGGATTTTTCTGTTATGCTGGCTGACGAATCAGGGAATATCAGTACGCACAAAGCTCTGACCATTAGCAGTCATTGTAGGCGACACTTAGACACCGGACGCCATCAACTTTTATTCCTGCGTTTTTCATTTTACACGACTTCACATTTTTTTCTCTTCAATTATTTGTTTTGGCTTAGAATACGCTCAATAGAGGTTGGCATTTATACTTGTTGTTAAGATACGATAGATCTATACAGCAAGTATAGAAGATATTGCTATCCCGCAATTTTATAGCCCGATAAATCTCTAAAATCTTTAACTTAGAGATTCATGCCCAGCATATGAAAAGAAGAAGCTTTCTACAACAAAACGCATTGCTCGCAGGCGGTCTTTTGCTTCACCAGCAACTGCTCGCCGGTGTTACCGCTACTGCAGAAGAAAAGATCAATATCGGTATTATTGGTTGCGGCGACAGAGGTGGCGGCATTGCAAAAGTGATCCAGGAGTTCAAAGACCGGTTTAACATCATCGCCATCTGCGATGTACTCGATATCAGGTTTGCCAATATCAAACAATCCATTCCTGACCTTGCATTCAAAGAATACCGCGATTACCGCAAATTGCTCGATGATAAGAATGTGCAGGCCGTTGTTATCGCCACCCCATTAAACCTTCATTTTCCGGTCGCCAGCGCCGCTCTGCAGGCAGGCAAGCATGTATACCTGGAAAAAACAATGACCTATAACGATCAGCAGGCATTGCAACTCGTAAAACTCGCGGCTAACTATCCCAGGCAAATATTGCAGGTTGGTCACCAATACCGGTACACTCCACTTTATTTCAGGGTAAAGGAGATGATCGAAAAAGATTATCTCGGTAAAGTAACACAGATCCATTGTCGCTGGGACCGTAACTGGAACTGGCGCCGTCCTGTGCCGGCAGGATATACCGACCGGCAGATCAACTGGAGAATGTATAAAGAATATTCGGGTGGATTGCCGGCAGAATTATTATCCCACCAGATCGATTTCATCAACTGGGCCTTTAATACACACCCCGATGAAATAGTAGGCGCCGGTGGCATCGATTATTATAAAGACGGAAGAGAAACGTATGATAATGTACAGGCCATACTCCGTTACAATAAAGCCGGCATGATCGGCAACTTCGGTGCTACTTGTGCAAATGAAAGAGAAGGATATGTTTTCCAGATAAAAGGTACCAAAGGCACCGTTTCACTACTGGTGGATGATGGTGTATTCTATCCCGAAAAAGCTACGCGCAAAGAACTGGAAACAGTAGATGGAGTAACCGGCGCGACAAAGATCGAATGGAACAAGGATGGTGGAATACCGATCCTCAGTGAAAAATCAAAAGACGGCACCTGGTATGCCCTGCAGGAATTTTATAAGATCATAACGGAAAAAGGCAAACCTGTTTCCAATGTGATCACCGGTGCGCGAACTGCCTGTTGCGTACATCTTATCAATGAAGCGATTTTTAAACAACAGATCCGGCACTGGAAACCGGAATATAATATTCTTTAATACATTATGAAAATACTCATCACCGCCATTATTGTTATGGCCTCCTTACCGGGCTTTTCTCAAAAGAATACAAAAACAGTTACTATGAACGCATTAACGGAAGCAGAAAAGAAAGAAGGCTGGAAGTTGTTGTTTGATGGTAAAACTTCCACGGGTTGGACCGGCGCTTATAAAGATCATTTTCCTGAAAAAGGATGGCAGATAAAAAATGGTGAATTAACCGTACTTTCTTCGCAGGGTCGTGAAGCCGCCAATGGTGGCGATATTGTTACGACGAAAGAGTATAGCGCATTCGATCTTTCGTTCGACTTTAAAATCACACCCGGTGCAAACAGCGGTGTAAAATATTTTGTTACGCTCACACAAAAAAATACCGGTTCGGCCATCGGTCTCGAATACCAGGTACTGGATGACAGCCTTCATCCCGATGCCAAACTCGGAAGAGATGGTAACAGGACAGAATCTTCTTTATACGACCTGATCAAAGCGGAAAAACCGGCTTCCGCTATCCGTCCCGTAGGGCAATGGAATACGGGTCGCGTAGTCGTATATCCCGATAACCATGTAGAACATTATCTCAATGGCGTTAAAGTGCTGGAATATGTAAGGGGTTCCAAAGAATTCCGTGACCTGGTGGCCATCAGTAAATTTAAGATCTGGGATAATTTTGGTGAAGCGCCGAAAGGGCATATCCTGTTACAGGATCATGGCAATGAAGTCAGCTACAGGAATATCAAAATTAAAGAGCTGAAATAATATCGAATCGATAGCTTTGAAAGCCCGGGTTCCATTCGTTTTTACATTCTCTTTCCCGACTTTTGGATAATTTAACTGCATGACTAATAAAGAAAGGTGGATCGTCATCTTGCTGGCATCTTTGAATTTCACGCATATGCTTGATTCATTGATCATGATGCCATTGAGTAATTACCTGATGCCTTATTTCAATATCTCTCCCCGGCAGTTTACTTATCTCGTTGGTGCTTATTCGCTGAGTGCATTTTTCTCCGGGTTATTACTGGCTTTTATTGTAGACAGGTTTGACAGGAAAAAAGTATTGATCGTCGTTTACATCGGGTTCCTGCTGGGTACGCTTGGCTGCGGGTTGGCGCCTAATTATCCGTTGCTGATGACAGGAAGGATCGTCGCCGGTTTCTTTGGAGGCATCATTGGCGGACAGGTATTTTCTATCATTTCTGATCTCTTCACTTACGAAAGAAGGGGAATGGCTGTAGGCTCCGTGATGGCCGCCTTTGCAGTGGCTGCTATTATCGGGGTGCCGTTATCATTATACCTGACCAATCTTTTTCATTTTAACTGGCATGTTCCCTTCCTGCTGGTAGGAGGTGTGGCGGTATTACTGATCCCGGCGATCATCAAAATACTTCCCCCGCTGAATGAACATGTATCGGATAAAAAGCCGGATCAATCCCGTTTCGACGCCTTGTTGAAAGTATTCAAGAATCCTACGCAAGGCTATGCTTTATTATTTACCATGCTGATGATGATGGGCCATTTCCTGATCATTCCTTTTATCAATCCGTATATGGAATTCAATAAAGGATATACTAAGGAGCAGATACCGATGATCTACCTGGTAGGAGGGATTGCTTCCCTGCTATCGGCTATTGTATTGGGAAGAAAATCGGATAACCTGGGTAAATTCAAGGTGTTTACTATTTCCGTTCTTCTTTCCTCTGTCATGGTGATCTGTATTACCAACCTTCCTGTTCTTCCTTTTGCCATCGTGTTATTGTTTTTTGCGTTGTGGTTCGTATTTGGTACAGCGGTGACTTCCCAGGCGATGGTCACCAACATTGTTGAAAAAGAACAGCAGGGAAGTTTTATGGTGCTCAACAGCAGTATGCAGCAGGCCGGTACTTTTTTCGCTTCTACGATATCAGGATTTATTGTCATTGAAAGCAAAAGCGGTAAGCTGCTCCATTATGAATGGGTCGGGTACCTGAGCATACTGGTACTTCTGTTATGTCTTTGGTTGGGATGGTATATATTCCGGCATATGGATAGGAAGGGACCTTCGGTAGTGAGGGAAGAATTATAATTTAGAAATTTGGAATTATGAATGTAGAATGAAAGTAGCCGTCGATGGATATACATTCTGCATTCATAATTCTACATTCATAATTTATAATGCTACACTTTTCTCTTCAGCACCACTCTATACAGCGGGTACCGCATATATGCCGGTTCGAAATATTGAGAATGCTGGTACACAAAATCAAGCTGGGCTCTCCCGCTTTTGGCAAAAGCAGTGTCGGAAGTCCTTCTTTGTTCCAGTTGTGATCGCAGATCGGTATGCGACTTCAGGTAGCCGGAAGCAACATCCTCAAACATATAATCGGAATAACCTTCTTTTTGTCCCAGGATGCCATCGAAAAAATTCCAGGTAAAATAAGAATCTTCGGCCTGTGGCTCGAGTGTTTCTATGATAAAACGATTGGCTGGCTGGTTCATTGGTATATACCAGTCGCCTTTGCGGAACGACATTTTATTGATAGTCGTATTGATCTTCACATCGCTGTTCGGGTGATGCATTTCGTATGGTCTCGATGAAGTTTTGTAATCGGCAATATGATAAACCTCTACTTCAATAACAGTATCTGTTTTCAGGCGGCTCATTTGCACTTTATTCAACTGCAGCAGGTCCGTTACTTTCCACCATCCCTGTGGAATGATATAGGCAACCGGTTTTTGGATGGAAGCGGAAGGCGAATAGGAATTATAGAAGTTGATTTTTCTTTCATAGGGTTTGCTGCGATCATAATAAAGGCGCGGCTGACCAGAAACTTCACTGGGTTTATAGCCGGATTCAAATCCTTTGAAATCGATTTCGGTAAATTCCTGTTTATTATTGGTCCAGGCGATCGGGAAGGAACTGGCTTCTTTGGCAGCTTGCTTGCCTTTATCACGTAGTGATTTGATTGCGGCGCTGTTCTTCGCAGTGAATTCAATAAAGCACTGCATCAGTGCATAGGTGGATTTTACCCGCTGGTCATAGGGTTTCAGCATATGGGTTTCGGGCACAAAGGAGAATGTATTCCAGAGGGTGCCATAACCACTTCCGTAGCGGGGACTGTCCCAGAATTCTGTCCAGCCATTTTCAGGTGTGCTGGCAAAATGATTTACATAGGGAACGAGATCATATCCTTTCTCTTTCATTTGAGCATACAGCGAAGGTTCGAATTGTTTATTCAAAAATTCTCCCATGCTGCCACCTAGCTTGTTATGCTGTGAAGTGAGTAATGTCATGATATGCTGGTAATCGGCGCCGTTGCTGACATGATTATCTACAAATACATCGGGATCCAGCAGGTGAAATATTTCAGTGAAGGACCTGGCTTCTTTGGAATCGCATTTGATAAAATCGCGGTTGAGATCAAGGTTTTCCGAATTGCCGCGGAAGCCAAATTCATCGGGTCCGTTCTGATCGACGCGGTAGTCGGGACTTCTATCGAGACAGCCCCCGATATTATAAACAGGAATAATAGCCAGTACGATATTATCAGGTATTTTATATTGATTGGTTACGATATCCCTGGCGAGCAGCATACTGGCATCGATGCCATCGGGTTCGCCGGGATGAATGCCGTTGTTGAATAAAATGATCCGTTTATTATTCCTGCGGATATTATCAAAATTATAATCGCCATTATTGGATACAATAATAAGATGGAGTGGAAACCCGGCATCGCTCATTC
>CAMLGR010000204.1 GCA_946479615.1 uncultured Bacteroidota bacterium
AATACCTGGAGGCAACCGGTAATGTCATTGTCAAATTTCTCCTGTTTTGGATTTTCTGGCTTCATGTAACTGGATGAGTTTGGCATATTTCAGAAATGATTGTATAGCCGTGAAACGTGCGATCATAAACCCGGCAAAGCCATCCAGGAATCCAAGCTTAATGAGATAGCCTTTTACAAAAGCCCATACCGGGTGAATGATCAGTTTGAAATAAGAGGGTCGTTTTCCTTTTTCAAAAAGGGCTTTGGCCCCAATGGTACTGAAACGATCCATCTGTTTGTTATGCTCTTCAAAGGATTGATAGGTATAATGGAGAAGGTCGCCTTTTAATTGTTTGACCGGCCCGCTGCCTTCGAGCAGGATCTTGTCATGCGGATTCTGTCCGCCCCATTTCCCTTTGGTCACATCCAGCAGCCGCAGTTTACGATCGGGATAATAAGTGCCGTGTTTGATCCAGCGGCCACAATAGAAATTGAAACGGTTCATGATATAACCATCCTCCGGGAAGTCCTTTGCTTTTTCTGCCTGTATAGCGGCAGCCAGTTCATTGCTCAATGCTTCATCGGCATCGAGACTGAGCACATGTTTATTGGAGGCTTTGGATAAAGCGAAATTCTTTTGTTCTATATAACCGAGAAAGGGTCGTTCGATAAAAGTAACCGCATGAGAGAGGCAGATTTCGCGGGTTTTATCTGTGGAAAGGGAATCGACGACAATGATCTCATCAGCCACGCTTTTAACCGAGCGCAAACAGCGGTCGATCTTTTTCTCTTCATTAAAAGTAATAATCGTGACTGTCAGTTTGGTCATCAGGACATTTTGGAGTGTCAAATATAAAGGCCATATACAATATTTTATACGTTATTTTGCATTTCTGAAAAATAACGTATAAAATATGGAATTTAAAAATCATATACTCGCCGCCTGGGATAACCGCGAGTTACTCAAAGAAAATGAATATGCTGAAGCCGTCAGAGTTGTTATCGAAGAAGTAGACAAGGGACATTTGCGTGTTGCCTCACCCGGTGAAAATGGATGGGTAGTGAATGAATGGGTAAAACAGGCCATCCTGTTATACTTCGGAATACAGCAAATGCAGACATGGGAATTAGCCCCGTTTGAATTTTATGATAAGATGCTGTTGAAATCGAATTATAAAAGCCTCGGTGTCCGTGCCGTGCCGCATGCAGTGGCCCGCTATGGCGCTTATCTTGCTAAAAATGTAGTGCTGATGCCTTCCTATGTAAATATCGGCGCCTATGTAGATGAAGGCACGATGGTAGACACCTGGGCAACAGTTGGCAGTTGTGCACAGATCGGTAAGGGGGTGCACCTGAGTGGCGGTGTAGGTATTGGTGGAGTACTCGAACCATTACAGGCAACACCGGTGATCGTGGAAGACGGATGTTTTATCGGCAGCCGTTGTATTGTCGTGGAAGGCGTAGTCGTAGAAAAAGAAGCGGTACTCGGCGCCAACGTGGTATTGACACAATCTACCAAGATCATCGATGTAAGTGGTGCCGAACCCAAAGAATACAAAGGACGTGTCCCTGCAAGAAGCGTAGTAATACCGGGCAGTTACCTGAAAAAATTCCCTGCCGGCGAATATAATGTGGGTTGTGCCTTGATCATCGGGCAACGAAAAGCAAGCACTGACCTGAAGACGAGTTTGAATGAAACGCTGCGCGACTTTAATGTGAGCGTTTAATTTGATTCAAGGGTATTCATAATTCATAATTCTTAATTAAGAATTATGAATTATGAATTATCACACTCAACAAACTATTCTTATCGATCATACCTGCATGGCGCCATACGATCTGGCCGTTTTTGAATAGGATGAATGTAGGAACGGCCTGTACCTGGAAGGCAGTGGCGGCTTGATGGCTTTTATAAATTTCCACTTTTATGACCCTTGCTTTTCCACGCGTAGCATCGGCTAATTCCTTGATGACTGGCCCCATAGCTTTACATGGACCGCACCAGTCTGCATAAAAATCTACCAGTACCGGTTCCGGGCTTTTGATCAACTCTCCGAATGTTGTTTTCATGGTTTTGTTTTAATCATTGTTACCCGATAATACTTTTACCTGCCACCTGGCTA
Source organism: uncultured Bacteroidota bacterium (assembly GCA_946479615.1). The sequence continues at coordinate 2,105 of CAMLGR010000204.1, forward strand.
CAACCGGATTCAGTACACTGGCATTCATCAATATCAACCGCAGCCCCAGTTCCGATACCAGCCAGTCTGTTTTAAGATCGTGATCCGAAGAAACAAATATTTTCCTGAAATGACAATGCACAGGGAGCCGTGCAGCAGTGACCGCCATAATAGCTTTTTGAAGGGCGAGTTCCAGTTCATCCTCATCAGGTAATCCTTTTTCCAGCAGGCAACTGGCATAGTGAACCAACTTCCTGTTATTTTCCATCTCTTCTATTTCTTCCAGCAACCTGCGCCTGTCAAAATAAGAAGGATAAACAATAAGATTTATTTCCATACCAAGCGTTTTAAAATAGTTATCACTTACGCATAATTTTCCTTTCTCTCCAGCGATTCTTTTAATTGCCTGAACAATTCTTTTTGTTCGCTGGTTAAATCTTCCGGAATCTGCACATTGATCTGCAGCAAAAGATCACCTGACTGACCTGGTTTATTATATACCGGCATGCCTTTTCCTTTCAATCGTAATATTTTTCCATTTTGTGTGCCAACCGGTATCCTGATCTTCAGCGGGCCGGTCATCGTGCCCAACTGTTTTTCACCTCCCAATACAGCGGTAAACAAATCCACTGAAATAGTTTGGCGTAGCTGGTCGCCTTCCCGTTGATATAATACATGCGGCAATACATTGATAGTGATATACAGATCCCCGGCTGCTACCCCATTCATTCCTTTTGATCCCTTGCCGGCCAGTTTTATAGTGAGCCCTGAATAAATCCCGGGTTTTAATTGTATCCTTATTTTTTCATTATTGATCTCGAATATTTTCGATGCACCATGAAATGCTTCTTCCAGTGTAATGGAAGTTTCTCCCTGGATATCCTGCCCTTTCCGGTTGCCGTTCCTGCTACCGCCTTTTCCAAACAGGTTTTCGAAAATATCGGAGTAATCAGCTCCTTCACCGAAAAATGCGGAAGGATCACCTTCAAAATTAAAAGAAGGCCCGCCGGAAGATCCCCGGTATGATTGTCCGCCATTGGCATACTGCGATTCATTTACCCGGTTCCAGTTCTCACCAAACTGGTCATATTTTTTCCTGTTTTCCGGGTTGCTCAATACCTCGTAAGCATGACTGATCTCCTTGAATTTTTCTTCCGCTTCTTTATTACCGGGATTTTTATCGGGATGATATTTAACAGCCAGCTTGCGATACGCTTTCTTAATATCATCGGCAGTCGCCGTTTTTGTGATCCCCAGTATGGTATAATAATCGTTGGCCATTGTCGGGAGAGACGTGGAAATTATCCGCCACGATAGATATATCTTTCAATGAATATGCCAATCTGTATCATGACCGGGGAAGATAAGCCGGATTTTGGGCGTATGTTCCGTCCTATCTTTGTGTTTCTGCCTACTTCTGCTGACAATAATAACCCATTATCCCTTGCCGGTATTGTTATCACACTGACCGGTGCTCTCTTTTTTTCTACCAAAGCAGTGATCGTAAAACTGGCCTTTAACCATACACAGGTGGATGCAGTTTCTTTACTGGCGGTAAGAATGCTTTTCTCCTTACCTTTTTACCTGGCTGCTGCCTGGTTAGTGGGCCAGCGAAAAAACAATGTAAAGCTCTCACAACAGCAATGGCTGTATATACTCGGGCTGGGATTGTTCGGGTATTATCTCAGCAGCCTGTTCGATTTTATGGGTCTGAAATATATTTCGGCAGGCCTGGAGCGACTGATCCTGTTCCTCTATCCTACTTTTTCTGTCCTGATCAATGGATTTGTATTCAAAGAAAAAATTCCGAAACTGCAACGGATCGCTTTATTACTGACTTATACAGGAATTGTAGTAGCGTATATAGGTGAATTGACTATCGATACACATAACCCTGGTTTTTTCCTTGGCAGTTTCCTGATCTTTATCTGTGCGATCACGTTCGCTATCTATATTGTTGGCAGTGGAAGAATGATCCCATCGATCGGTGTAACAAAGTTTACCGCCTATGCAATGCTGGCCTCTACGTTTGGCGTGTTTGTTCACTTCCTGCTGGCCGGTCATTATGAAATACTGGGTCGCTCTTCTGAATTTATCTGGTATGGTTTATCGCTGGCGATTATTGCAACAGTTATCCCGAGTTTTTTAATATCTGCGGGTATGAAAAAGATCGGCTCCAATAATGTGGCTATTATTTCCAGCATCGGGCCTGTATCAACGATACTACAGGCGCATATATTATTGGGTGAACGCATTACTGTGCCGCAGATCGCGGGTACTATCCTCGTCATCACCGGCGTCTTACTCATCGGCTATAAACGCTAACCTCTGCAAAGCTCCGTGTATCCTCTGTGGTTCTCTGTGGCATAAGCACTGTAGTAAGATATCAGATTAAAGTATTTGGTATTCAGAACTTATGAATAGCAACTCTCCGACAAGAATTATACGCAGAGAACCACAGAGGATACACAGAGGGCCACGGAGGGGTTATATGCAAAATGCCCGCTGTTACGCGGGCACTTGCAGGTATGAACGGTGTGGTCTTAGTCTTTTACAATCTTTGTCGTGCTCACTTCTTTTCCATTATTCTTTACACTGACAAGATATACACCTGAAGGTAACCTGGACAGATCCAATTCCGAATTCATCGCTGTCACCTGTTGTTTCATCACGATCTTACCATTGATATCCATCAACGATACTTCTGATTTTCCATCAAAACCAGTCAGATTGATCTTTACCGAATGACTGGTAGGGTTAGGATACACACTTACTTTTTGTGCACCGCTGTTATCAGCAAACAAATCTGCTCTCGATGCCGTACCTAATGCTACACGCAGGGTATAACAAACCGTAGCGCTGTTGGCACCATTATATCCGTATACCTGTGCATAGTAAGTACCGGCTGCTACAGTTGTACTGATTGTTTCACTGCTGGTACCACCCAATTGTGAAATAGCTACCTGTGTACCGGCACTGTTCAACAGTTTCAGATCATAGTCACCGGGCAACGTGCTTAAAGTGATGGTGATGGAACCACCGGTAGTGATCACGAATTTATAATTATCGATATCACCACTCGGACTGATCAGTCCTGTTGTATTCGTATTGAATGGAATAACAGCTGCACCTCCAGTAGTTCCATTCGTTGCATTATCCAATGCGTTCGCGCAACCTGTAACGGTAGTAGAGCCGATATTCAGGTTGTAACAGACTGTCGTACTGAAAGCGCCATTGTATCCTATCACTTTTACATAATAAGTACCTGCTGCGCGGTTATTGGAAGTGATGCTTTCACTGCTGGTACCACCTGCTTCGGAGCTGGCCAGTTGTGTTCCTGATGAATTGTATAGGAACAGGTCATAATCTCCTGGCAGGTTGGTGAGGGTAATATTGAAATTGCTGGTGGCTGTTGTTACAACTTTATAATAATCGATATCACCATTGGAACCGATCGCTGCGGAAAGCGGTGTGTTGACGCTGACAGTTGCGGCGGTCGCCTGTGTATTGTTCGATTCAAAAGCGGTCATGCAGGTAATAGTTCCTGTTGTTGTAAACTGCGCCTGTGAATAAGCGCTGCTTCCACTGGCGCAATTGGTCCTTACCCTGAAATCATATAATGTGGCTGCAGTAAGACCACTGAGATTAGCCGAAAGAGAAGTGGTTGCTGTAGCGGCATTGATCCAGGTGGCAGAAGCATTGGCTTTATAATCCACATCATAGCTGACTGCACCGCTCACTGCTGCCCAGCTGACAGTCGCCGTTGTATTGGTGATCGAAGCGGAACCAAGACCTGACGGTGAAGAACAGGAAGAACCTGAACCGATCGTAAAGTTGGTATTGGAAATATCAAAGAAAATATTTCCGACGGCTTCTACTTTTATCCTTGCGGTGGAACTGGGTGTATTGGGGATCGTTACGGCTTGTGTTCCATCGTTGGGAGTACTGGCTATTAATACGGTTGGGAACGTCAATCCGCCATCAGTAGATAAAGAGATCTTTACATTCGCGCAATTTACCGGTGCGGCATTGGTACTGTTCACGCTCCAGGTAACTGTTTGAGATGATCCACCGGCCCAGCTAACGGCTGTGTTCGGTGCAGTAACAGCAAAGGGTCCTGCGGTAGATATCGTGACGGACATATCATCGTCTTTGGTATTACCGCCGCCTGTATGATTATCGCGCACGACTAACCGGAAACTGAGTGTGCGTGCCACGCCGGGTAATTTCTCCCAGGTATTGCCATTGGTTCCATCGAGGATGGAAGCAAGAACAGGAAATGTTCTTGCTGGAGAAGTACTGCCTGTCCTGGAACGGAACAAAGGTCCTGAGGTAGCGGTGGTACTTGGGAAAGTGGTACCGGAAGTACCGGCATTCATTTGTTCCCAGGTATATGTCAGTACATCGCTTCCGTTCACATCGGTAGCGGAGCCTGTCAGTATAAAAGGGGTTGATTTGGGAATAGTGAAATCAGAACCGGCATTCGCTACCGGGGCGGTGTTGCCGGTAACTGTTGTTACCGCACAGGCACCGCCTCCGGTACCTGACTTAATATAGTCAGCAATCTGTTCTACACTTCTTGCATGAAAATAATCA
>CAMLGR010000205.1 GCA_946479615.1 uncultured Bacteroidota bacterium
TGCAGATAGTGTACTGTAATTGCCTGTCGTAATTTTTACCACATAGGCACATAGGACATATAGGTTTCACATAGAATACACTTTAGACCTACAACGCTGCTTTTATCTCCACAATCTTATCATTCCCGCCATTGCTGGTGCAGATATACACTTTCCCTTCCGGGGAGATACATACATCCCGCATCCGTCCATACTTATTGGTGAAATATTCATTGCTACTGCTGACGGCATTAAAATCATCATCCAGTTTTAACTGGTACAACCGTGCATCTTTCAATGTCGCTACCAGCAATGAATTCTTCCATTGAGGGATCAGGTCGCTGTTATAATAATCCATGCCCGAAGGAGCAATGGTCGGTGTCCATGCTTTGATCGGTTGCACTACATTATGTGTAAGACAAAAATTCTGTTCATTACTTTCATCGCAGAATCCCTGCACTGTTGGCCAGCCATAATTCCTTCCTTTCTCTATGATATTGATTTCATCATCATTCGATGGACCATGTTCCGCACTGTATAATTTATTATTGGCAAATACCAGTCCCTGTGGATTGCGGTGTCCGAATGTCCAGTAAGGATTACCGGCAACAGGATTATCGTCCGGCACAGTGCCATCCAGGTTCAACCTTAGTATCTTTCCATTCCTCGATGAAGTATTCTGTGGTAATGACTGATCGGAAGCATCGCCGGAAGAAATAAATAATTTATCATTTACGATCAGCAAACGGCTTCCATTGTGGATGGAAGAAGCAGCGAGGTTATCGATCATCACCGAAGGGGCTGTTAATGTAGTACCGTTATAAGAAAAGCGAACTACTTTTTCGCGGTAATTGCCACCGTTCATATAATCGTACACAACATATACGTAAGGAGTGATCGTAAAATCGGGATGCAGTGCCATTCCCAATAAACCACCTTCACCATTGGCTACTACTTCACTGATCGTATAAACAGGAGAGATTACACCAGTGGAAGGATTCAGCCGGCTGATCTTGCCGCCTCTTTCCGTCATCCAGATCAGGTTATCGGGTCCCCATAAAATTTCCCAGGGAAAATTCAGGTTCAGGGCGATCACGCTGTCTTTCAGTGTAACAGCTTCCGGCGGCTCTGTATTATCATGACTGCCTGATTTCTTGCAAAAAAAAGTAGCGCACAACGGAAGACTGAAAAGCAACAGCCACCCGGCTCTTTGTATCAACTTCATAGTAAAGGGTTGTATTGTCAATTCGGCCAAAACCATGCCGCAGAGTTAGTACTTACCCAAACAAAATCTGCATCTTCTTGACGAACAGGGGAAAGAACTTGGTCAAACACGTTGCAGCCGGTAGCCAGAGGCTGTAATCAGTAGATGACCCCATATCCATAACAACTATTGCTTCCTTATACTGCCGGCTGACGACTGTCTGCTGTTGATTGCCGGCTGCATGACTGCCGGCTCTTCCACCGACTTCCCGCCGCAGCTCGCCGAACTAAACCGCCGGGTAATCTGAAAAACCCTAATTTTATTCTCTCTTAAAACTTAAACAATCATGAAAGGAACCAGGAACTTAACATTATTGATCATTCTTGCACTCATCGTCATCTTAGGCGCATGGAGTTGCGGAGGATACAATGGATTGGTGAAACAGGATGAAACGGTCAAAAACTCATGGAACAATGTACAGAGTGCTTACCAGCGCCGCGCCGACCTGATCCCCAACCTTGTTAATGTAGTAAGAAGCGAGGCTACGTTTGAACAGCAAACGCTGATACAGACCGTAGAGGCCCGTTACAAAAACCTGAACAGTGTTAAAGTGGATCCTTCCAATCTTACCACGGAGAACATTGCTAAATTCCAGGCAGCACAGGGCGAACTGAGTGGCGCTCTTCAACGTTTGATGGTAGTGGTAGAAAACTATCCCAACCTGAAATCGAATGAAGGATTTCACAACCTGCAAACACAACTGGAAGGAACAGAAAACAGGATCAATGTGGCACGTAATGATTTTAACGGCGCTGTCAATACCTATAATACCAAAGTGCGTTCATTTCCCATGAACATTTTCGCAGGCATGTTTGGATTCAAAGTAAAAGAAGGTTTCAAAGCGGATGAAGGCGCACAACATGCACCGGCGATCCCCGATAACATTATGGACAGTAAGAAATGAGATTATTCTTCTGGCAAAAACCTACCCCGTTCTTCAGCAATGAAGAAAGCAGGACCGTAACCAGCGCTATCAAACAGGCAGAGAAAAACACCAGTGGTGAAATACGGGTGTTTGTCGAAAGTAAATGCCGTTGGGTAGATGCGATCGATCGCGCTGCCGAAGTATTCTTTTCCCTGAAAATGGATAAGACAGATGAACGCAATGCGGTGCTTGTCTACATCGCTTTAAAAGACAGGCAACTGGCTGTTTTTGGCGATGAAGGAATTCATCAGCGCGTAGGAACCGAATACTGGGATAAAGTAGTAGGAGATCTTTTATCCGGGTTCAATCAAAATAATCATGCAGAAAGTCTTGCCACCTGTGTATTGAAGATCGGCGATGCACTGCACCGGGAATTTCCCTATAACAACGACACTGATAAAAATGAATTGCCGGACGAAATAGTCTTTGGTAAATAATCAATGAAGCGGATTTTAGTAATAGCGGCCCTGCTCTTTTCTTTCTGTGTCAATGCCCAGATCGGTACGCTTGTGCCATCGAAGCCACCGGCATCCGAAGGATTGGTGCATGACTATGCCAATCTCCTTACACATGACCAGCAGGCTTCTCTTAACGATAAGCTGATCGCGTATAACGACAGCACCAGCAGCCAGATCGTCATTGTAACACTGCCAACGCTGACAGATAAATCGGGCGCACAATACGAGGACGAAGAAGTGGCGCTGAAAATACTGCGCGACTGGGGGGTAGGACAACAGGGTAAAAACAATGGGATCGTTATTCTCATTGTTAAAAGTCCGGACAATTCAGAGAAAAAAATACGGATCGAAGTCGGGTATGGGCTGGAAGGCGCAATACCCGATATAACCGCACAGACCATTATCGATCACCGCATCATCCCGCATTTCAAAGATGGCAACTATTACCGCGGCCTCGATGAAGCTGTCGATGACCTGGAAAAAGCGGCTGCCGGTGAATACAAAGCGCCGGAAGGCTATGGTAAAAAGAAAGGGAGTGGTCCCGGCGGATTCTGGCTCATCATTATCATGGTGATCATATTCTCAATCGTAGGCGGTTCCCGCGGTGGCAGGGGTGGTGGCGGAATGGTTTCCCGTCGCGGGTATGGTGATCTTGCGACAGGCTGGTTGATCGGCACCTTGCTGAGTGGCGGCCGGGGCGGTGGAAGCGGAGGTGGCTGGTCAGGCGGCGGTGGAGGCGGCTTCGGAGGTTTTGGTGGCGGAAGCGGCGGCGGCGGCGGAGCAAGCGGAAGCTGGTAAAAGAATAAAGATCGGATCCGGTTATCGGATAAATAGAAAGTCAAAAATGGGCAGCCTGTTCCGTTTTTGACTTTTTACTTTTGATTTTTGACTTTCTATACTGGTTTAACAAGTATTGTAGGTTTATTGCTATAATTTTATCTTCTTAATTCAAACGTTCGATGAAGGGATTTATCTGCTGTCTTATCTTATCATTTTCGATCGCTACCGGCTTTTCACAAAAAGTGTACTTTATGTACCTGCAGTCGGAAACGGATCAACCATTTTTTGTAAAGCTGAATGATAAAGTGACTAGTTCATCTTCGTCAGGCTATCTTATCTTATCAAAACTGCGTGACAGTGCTTATTCATTTACGGTCGGCTTCCCGCAAAACAAATGGCCCGAACAGCAATTCAAAGTTGATATGGCGGCAAAGGATCATGGATTCCTGGTGAAGAATTTCGGTGAAAAAGGCTGGGGGTTATTTGACCTGGAATCATTATCCGTGAACATGGCCATTACCGGTACTGCAAAAGCGCCAGCAACCGAACCCAAAGAAGTATCTGATTTTACCAATATACTTTCCAAAGCATCGGATGATCCTTCCTTGAAAGAAAAACCGATAGCGGTGGTCAAAAAAGAAACACCGGCTGAAGTGGCACAACCTGTTGCGGCAACTGTGATCGAAACAGTTCCTCCAAAAACAACTGTGGCCGTAACGGAAATAAAAGAGCCGGAAAAAATATCTCCCGAATTGCAAAAAGAACTGGCAAAGAAAGAAGAGCAGCCACAGGCGCAAAAACCAGATAGCGTAAAAAAGGAAACAGCGAAAGAAGTAATCAAAGAGAAACCGGTTGTTACTACAGATGCATTGGTTGATCCGCCTGCGAAAAAAACAGAACCTGCAGAAACACCAAAAGAAATAATAGCGGAGAAAAAACCGGAGCCTGTTGTACAGGCGCCCGCAGAAACTGAATACAGCAGTTCTGTGGTGAAAAAGAAATCTGAAAGTTCTACCGTGGAAGGAGTAGGGTTCACCTATGTCGATGAATACAAGGACGGCAAAAAAGATACGATCCGCATCCTGATCCCGAATCCTCCGAGAACAACCACGCAACAACCGAAAGATGACAAGAGATTTTTAGATATAACTGCAGATACAAAAGATGCAGGTGAAACGAATAAGGCAACTGAAAAAAATAATACCGATCCTGCAAAAGCAGTTAAGAAAGCACTTCCTGGTAATTGCAGCAGCCTGGCATCTGACAATGATTTTTTAAAATTGAGAAAAAAGATGGCGGCTGAATCAACCGATGATGGAATGGTACAGGAAGCAACCAAAGCATTCAAATCGAAATGTTTTACGGTAGCACAGGTAAAAAACCTGGGTTCTTTATTTCTCAATGATGCCGGTAAGTATAAATTCTTTGATGCGGCGTATACTCATGTGCCCGACCCGGAGAACTTTTCTTCCCTGCAATCGGAATTAAAAGAAGAATATTATCTCAACCGTTTCAAAGCTATGATCAGGTAAGCCTGTTGCCGCTGACAGACTGCAAAACTCACTTATGCCCCGTTACTTTCTCGAAGTCTCCTACAAAGGCACTGCTTACAGTGGTTTCCAGTCGCAGCAGAATACTGACCTCACCATACAGGCGGAAGTAGAAAAAGCCATACTCGTACTGGAAAAAAAGCAATTGTTGCTTACGGGATCTTCACGTACTGATGCAGGGGTACATGCTATCCAGAACTACTTTCATTTCGATGCAGACAACCTGCATCCTCAATTCGTTTACAAGCTCAATGCGATCTTACCGGGTGATATCGTCATTAAAAGACTGGTACGGGTAAAAGATGATGCACATTGCCGGTTTGATGCAGTGAGCAGGGAATACAAATACTTCATTTACCGCCACAAGGATCCTTTCCTGCGCGACAGGGCCTTTTACTTTCCTTACAAGCTCAATTGGGAAGCGATGAAGGAAGCGGCCGGGATTCTTAAGGAATACACGGACTTCACTTCTTTTTCCAAGCGCAATACACAGGTAAAAACCTTTCAGTGCCAGCTGATGGAAAGCGAATGGCTGGAGGAAGGCGATTGCCTGGTATACCGGGTAAGGGCCAACCGTTTTCTGCGGGGGATGGTCAGGGCGCTGACGGCCACGATGCTGAAAGTGGGGCGGGAAAAGCTGGATCTCGCGGCTTTCCGGGCAATCATCGAGGCTAAGGACTGTACGGTGGCGAGCTTTGCAGTACCGCCACAGGGTCTTTTCCTGGAAGCGATCGGGTACCCGGCGGGTACCTGGTGATCTTTTACCCGGCCGGTTAATCCATTAACGCATAATCCCGATTCTTCTTTCCCGGTATTAACCGGGGCCCGGATCAGCCTTTGGTTAGGGTCTTGGTCGGGTCTCGTTCGGGTCATGTTCGGGTTTTGCAGGGGTTCTCCCTATGAAAGGAGACCCGAAGGAGACCCGAACAAAAGGCGGATGAGCTGTTGCAAAGGGGTAGAGATGAAGGGGATGGGAGAATGGGAGAGGACAAAAGGGTCGGAAACGGTCATTTGAGGACACTGATCGGGGTGGAAAAGGGCGGGTAATGGTGGTGATGGAGGGGATATTTATCTCTTATGGGGACTTTTGGGAAAGGGGGCAAAAAAAAATGGGGTGCTGAAAGGCTTTGCTGTATTGATTTACAGGGGAATTGGCGGGATTTTATGTAAAAAAGATTTGGCTGAAAAGGATACCTCCTTATCTTTGCCGCCCGTTAAACAGAAAACGGAAAAGCTCTCTGAAAAGGTAAAGGAAATGTGAAGCAGGTGTGAACAATTTTTGCCTCAAAACTTTGTGGTGAACTAGCGATACCGTATCTTTGCAACCCGCTTTAAAAAAGCAGGGAAGTTCTTTATCAAACAAGTTGATTTTCACGCCAGATAATTCGATAAAAATCGAAAAAAAATTTGGTAGAAATAAATTGGCCCTTACCTTTGCACTCCCGTTCAAAAAACGGGTGGCCGGTAAGCCCGGAACAGTTCGGGAAAAAAGCCAAAAGATCTTTGAAAGTTAGGGAAACAATAGCATGTTGTTCTTATTCTTAAGAATGACAAACAAAAGGTAAGTCAAGCGAAATACATTCGATTTGACACGTTAATTAAAGTTGTTTTTAGTCTTTGACTAGGAACATCAACTTTGAAGTTACTTGTCAGTATCAAACATCATTTACAATGGAGAGTTTGATCCTGGCTCAGGATGAAC
>CAMLGR010000206.1 GCA_946479615.1 uncultured Bacteroidota bacterium
GACCGGCTTTTCAGCGTTGTCCCTGACCATACCCGTTACCCTGTTTTGGGCCTGGGCACAAAGACCTGAAAGAAAAATGACCCAGAAAACGGTGAAGAATCGACAGGCACGTGGGTTTCCCCATAGCCTTTTTAGTAAGCTTTTTTTCATATGCGCATGCTTAGTTTTGAGATAATAAGTGGCATAAAGAAGCAGCTTTTATTTCAGCAGGGGCATAACGCAAATCTGTAAAAGAAAAAGAAAAGTCTTTTTTGTAAATCGGTAGAAATGAAACGGTAAGACGTACTTTTCTTCTATTTTATCGGACTTTTATCCTATCCATAGCCCTTTATTTCCCCGAATTTTATAGCAAGAGCTCCTGGCTGGATAATTATTTCATATTTCCGGGCCACGGTGTTATGAATGATGGGGAATTCGGAAAACGATTGTTGTAAAAACGGAAATTGTATATTGCTTTTCGCATGAAGATCAGATCAGTTCTTTTGTGTTTTGCCAGCATTATTGCCCAGGCTGCCTGCGCCCAAAGCCTGGTGTTTAACCACTTGAAAACAGCCCAGGGACTATCCCACTCCAGCGTAAATTCAATTTACCAGGATGAATTCAACCAGATTTGGATCGCTACACGCGATGGTTTAAACAGGTATGACGGCTATAAAATAGAGATCTTCCGCCCCGTTATTGATGATGTAAACGGCATTTTCGGCAACAATATCCAACGGGTTACCGGGGATAAAAAGGGCAATATTTTTATACAGTGTACGGCCGGACTGGTAACCTATGATCTTCGAACGGAGGAGTTTAAGGTGATCCGGCGCGATAGTATCCGCTTCATCAGCTACGGCAAAAACAGGTTATGGATCGGTCAGCAAAACCAGGTCAACTACCTGGTACCCGGAGAAACCGTGATCAGGAATTATGCCACACTGGATCCTGCCGCACATGTTACCAGCATCATGGAAGATGGGTTTTCCAACTTGTACGTAGGCACACAATCCCAGGGCCTGGTGTTGATTGATGTAAATGGACGAAGTACCGTTTTGATAAAAGATATCAGCGTGGTTTGCACCATCGTCGATAAGCAACAACGAATCTGGGTGGGCACGCTCAACAGCGGGCTGTTTTGCATTGATACAAAAGGAAACATTACAAATTATACCAACCAGCTAAACGACAAGGAATCTATTCCAAATAATTACGTAAGAGCCATTTGCCAGGATGACCTCGGGTTTTTCTGGGTAGGCACCTATGGCGGGCTGGCCAGGCTTGACCCCGAGACCAGGAAATTCAGGAATTTCAAATATGCCAGTTTCGATACCTATTCCATTGGAAGTTCTTCGATCTGGTGTATTACAAAAGATATACAGGGATCCCTTTGGATCGGCAGCTTTTTCGGGGGTGTTGATATTATTGACCCGGAATTTTCTTTCTACTCGTATTACAGACCTTCCGTAGACAACAAAGGAATAAGCAGTTCTATCGTCAGCACCGTATCTGAAGATGAAAAAGGAAACCTCTGGATTGGCACAGACGACAAAGGACTAAACTATTTTGACCGGGCGAAAGGAACTTTCGATCATTATACCCACAGTGATGCGGACCCAAATTCGCTTACTTCCAACACCATAAAAAACACACTCTTTGACAGGGAGAACAATTGCCTGTGGATCGGCATGCACCTGGGAGGATTGAATAAACTCGATCTAACCACAAAAAAGATCACGAGGATCGACCTGCATTCCGGGAAACCAGCCGTCGACAATTATGTACGCAGCATCATCAAGTTTGGCGACAGCCTGTTGCTGGGCACCCATTTCTCAGTGTATGTCTATGCTATTAAGACAGGTGTCATCACCCGCCTGCTTGATAAAAAACACACTGAAACCAACAGGCAGGTATGGGATATGATGCTGAGTTCTGACAATTCCCTTTGGTTTGCCACCTCCGCCGACGTTTTCAGGTATGATTTCAGAACGAGGACGCTGGAAAAATATCTCTACCACAACAGGAAGGCTGGTATAGATGAGAGCATCACACTTGCCAGCTTTTTTGAAGATAAAAAAAAGCGGGTCTGGATAGGCTCTGCCAACAAAGGGATTGGGCTTTATAACAATAGCCAGGACACAATAAAGTTCCTGAATACATCCAACACGAACATAATAGACGACTATATTCTTGGCATCAATGAATCACCAATGGGATACCTTGTGCTTGCAACCAACAAGGGATTATCTCTTTTTGACGTGGAAAAAAATATTTTTTATAACTATTACAATGATTTTTTCCCATTTGAATCACTGAATGAAAGAAGCGTTTATAAGACCAGGTCGGGCGAAATCGTATTATGCAGTTTAAACGGGCTGCTCATCCTTACGGAAAGAGACCTGATGTTGAAGCCCAGGGATTATGTAATTAACCTCACGGCTTTATATGTCAACAATAAACTGATAAAACCGAAAGAGGAACCCGGCATCATCGGCGAGTCCATCCTTTATTCAGACAAAATTGAGCTGAACAATAGCCATTCCGTATTTTCAGTAGAATTCTCTACATCCAACTATATAAAAGCCCTGCAGCCGGAGATACAATATATATTGGAAGGATTTGACAAGGAATGGGTAAATGTACATGGCAACAACAACCTCATTACCTATACCAATCTTAACCCGGGTAAATATATATTAAAGATAAGAGGGGTAAACAAGCTTACGCAACAAAATATTCCGGTGAAAGAAGTCGAGATCATTGTTGATCCTCCATTTTATAAAAGCTGGTATGCCTACCTGTTTTACTTTTTATTGGCTGGCGGACTTTTGATATTGATCCTTTACCAGGTAAAATTAAGAGCATCGTTGAAATATGCGCACCTGGAAAAAACCCATATTGAAAAACTGAACCAGTATAAACTTCGTTTTTTTACAAACGTATCGCACGAAATTCGCACGCCGGTAACGCTGATCATCACACAACTTGAAATGTTGCTGCAGCGTACAGACCTGTCACAATCCATCCGTAACAGGTTAACGAATATTGCGCGGAATACAAATAATCTTAAGGTACTGATCAATGAGCTCCTTGATTTCAGAAAGCAGGAACAGGGTCATCTGCAGCTAAAGGTTTCAGAAAACGACCTGATAAAATATATCGAGAACATCTTTTATTCCTTCAAGGATCTCGCGAATTACAAACATATCCATATTTCATTTAGCCATAATGAGGATGAATTGAAAATGTGGTTTGATGCTAATCAATTGTATAAAGTATTTGTCAACCTGCTATCCAATGCGTTCAAATTTACGCCCGACAAAGGGTCCGTTAGCGTGGAGGTAGAGAAAAAATCCGGTTGGGTAACAGTCGCTATTTCCGATACCGGGATCGGGATTGGCAAGGAGGACATTGATAAACTTTTTGAGAGTTTTTACCAGGGTGAAAACATACATAATGCCAATGTAGAACCGGGAACCGGGATTGGACTGGCGCTGGCTAAAAACATTATTGAAGCGCACGGTGGAACCATTTCGGTGCAAAGCAAAGAAAATAACGGAAGCGTCTTTTCGGTTTCATTGCCGCTGGTACACCCGACATTAACTGGAAGTAAAACCGAAACGACTGCCAAAGAAACGGACTACCGGGAGGAACTCTATTTACCCGATGAAAGTTTCCTGGAAGAGATCCGGCAACAACAACCGGAAGGAGTTGCTACCGGGGCTGTCACTATTCTTATTATAGAGGATAATGAAGAACTGCTGGAATTGCTGTGTAACATTTTTACATCCGTATATACTGTGATAAAGACAACAAATGGTGATGAAGGATTTAAGATGGCGATAGAATCAAAACCCGATATTATCCTGTCGGATATCATGATCCCTGGTATGTCAGGGATTGAGCTATGCAAAAAAGTAAAAAGTAACCTGGAAATCTGCCATATACCGGTGGTATTATTAACAGCCCGTACGGCAGCAGAAAGTAACCTGGAAGGGTTAATGGCAGGCGCCGACGACTATATCACCAAGCCTTTTAATACCAGGATATTGATATCAAGATGTAATAATCTTATCAATAACAGGATCATCCTGCAAAGGAAATTCCGGACAAGCCCCGACCTGGATACGTCCCAGTTAGCCGCCAGCAAGCCCGACCAGGAATTACTGATCCATGCTATTGCAATAATCGAAGAACATATCGGCAACCCGGAATTCAACATCACGGTATTTGCTAATAAAATGCTGATGGGCAGAAGTTCATTATTTTCCAAAATAAAAGCCATTACCGGTCAAACACCGAAAGATTTTATTACAACGATAAGGATGAAAAAAAGCCTTGTTATTTTGAAGGAAAGCCCGGAGATGCCTGTGTCGGAAATAGCTACGCTGGTTGGATTTAATGATACGTCTTACTTTATCAAAACGTTTAAACAACACTTTGGCATTACTCCCAAACAATACAGGATAAAGGAGTAAGAAAAAGACCGGGTGCTGTAAAATGCCATCATTAATAAATTGATCGTCATTTACTTAATAAGTTCAGAAAGAATATGCCGGTTTGCGATAAAATTTAGTAATATTGCTAATTAAATTAGTAATTGCAGACCGCTGCCCTCGATATTATCAACCGACTGCAACGGGAATTGTTAGTCTTGCAGGGACTTAAATCTCCCAAAGCGGGACTGGCTCCGGATACAGGACTTGGACTGATCCGGCATGCATTTCCTAACCAGCAGTTTCCTCTGGGCGCTGTACATGAATTTTGTTGTGACAACCGGGAAATGCTCGCTGCCACTTCAGGATTTGTAAGCGCTATTACCGGGCGACTGATGCAAACAGGTGGTGTGCTGATATGGATCGGGAACAGGCATCTCCCCTTTCCGCCTGCACTTTGCCAGTTTGGGATACGGCCGGATCATGTTGTTTTTATACGTCCGGGTAAAGACCGTGACATTCTGTGGACCATGGAAGAAGCGCTTCACTGTGAAGGCCTGGCAGCGGTGGTAGCAGAAACCGGTACATTGGATTTTACAGCCGCCAGGCGTTTGCAACTGGCCGTGGAAAAAAGCCAGGTCACGGGATTTTTACTCCGTACCCAGCAATGTGTAGCTGCTACCACAGGTTGTGTAACACGATGGAAGATCAGTGCGGCGCATAGCCATACTCCCGGAGAATTACCAGGCGTGGGCTATCCCTGCTGGAATGTAGACTTGCTGAAAGTGCGCAATGGCAAACCCGGTAGCTGGCAATTAGAATGGAAAAAAGGTGCTTTTCACCTGGTGCAACCTGCTATGGCCCCGGCATTGCAGGTGCATCGCAAAACAGGCTGATATGTGTGCAAGATTTGTAGCGATCGATTTTCCGTATTTGAAAACGGACTGGATCAGTTTCCGCCACCCGGAATTGCGTGATCATCCGCTGGTAGTGGCAGCACCAGATCATGCACGATTATGTATTACCGCTTCCAATGCAAAAGCAGCACAGGCCGGTATTTTCAACGCTATGCCTGTAGCTGATGCAAGGGCAATTGTTCCGGGATTGCAGGTTATCCGGGACCGTGAAGGATTGGATCAGCAATTATTAGCACGTATCGCAGAAGGCTGTATCCGTTATACACCTGCTGTTGCCCTGGATGGTATGGGTGGACTTTTACTGGATAGTACCGGTTGTGCGCATTTATGGGGAGATGAAAAAAATTATCTCGCAGACATCGCGCAGCGACTGGCAAAATGGGGTTACCAGGCACGATTATCCATGGCTGATACAGCAGGTGCAGCCTGGGGAATGTCGCGCTTTGGCGCTACCGGCTCCATTGTATCCAAAGGTGCACAGCAAACGGCATTGCTTTCCCTACCACCGGCCTGTTTGCGACTGGATGCTGCTACGCTGGAACGATTGCAGAAACTTGGTCTTCGAACTGTACGGGATTTTATTTCGATGCCCCGCACGGCATTACGAAGAAGATTTGGAAATGGGTTATTGCTGCGGCTGGACCAGGCATTGGGAAAAGTAGAAGAACCGCTTTCATTTATTCAACCGGTAACACCCTACCAGGAACGGCTGCCTTCACTTGAACCCATTGTAACGGCAACGGGTATTGATATTGCGCTGCAACAATTACTGGATGTATTGTGTGAGCGGTTGCGGCTGGAGGGACAGGGAATTCGTTCTGCTGTTTTTACCTGCTTCAGGGTGGATGGACATATACAGCGCGTAACCATCGGCACTCACAGGTCAACACATAATGCTGCTCATCTTTTTAAACTTTTTTCAAACCATACCGGGAAAATTGAACCTGATTTGGGGATTGAAGTATTTGTGCTGGAAGC
>CAMLGR010000207.1 GCA_946479615.1 uncultured Bacteroidota bacterium
TTTGCCACGGATGCACGGATAAAACAAATCGATCTCTCTTATCCACATTTCATCCTTCCATCCGTCCCATCCGTGTTCCATATCATTAACCAACAAGTATAGACAATGACACTCACCTATCATTCACAATAATCTTTTGCCACGGATGCACGGATAAAACAAATCGATCTCTCTTATCCACATTTCATCCCTCCATCCGTCCCATCCGTGTTCCATATCATTAACCAACAAGTATAGTGAATGACACTTACCTGTTATCAAATCCAATAAAAAGAAAGAAATATCACTCGTTCTGAGCAGAAGCAGCCGGCTTTTCAATTCTCCCGGCGCCTATATAATGCTTGATATAATAAGGATCAAACATATCGCTGACAGTAACGCCATGCGAAGTAGAAGCATGAATGAATTTATTATTCTGAAGATAAATACCCACATGTGAAATGCCACCACGTGTATTAAAGAAAACCAGGTCACCTTCTTTCAGTTCCGTAGCAGAAATAATCTTTGAACTATAATATTGATCCCTGGCAGTACGTGGTAATGAAACGGCAAAGGCAGAAAGATATACAGCCTGTACAAAAGCGGAACAGTCGATCCCTTTTTTGGTAGTACCGCCCATTTTATATTTCGTACCATACCACTCATCCACATACTCGAGCAGGTGATCATTGGCCAGCATTTCCACTTCTGTATTCAATAAAATCGCATATTTCAATTGCACTTCAGATGCTTTTTCCACCGACGAGGATTTGCTGGAATAAGCATTCCCACCGGCGCCCGGCCTGGTCTCAATAATATCTTCGCGTGAATTATTCTTGCTTTTAGTAGCCAGGTGGGTCTCTTTTTTATCTTCAGCAGACCCGGTCATTGAAATATCATCCAGGAATTTGATCTCTTTGGAGGAACCGGTGGTCCTGGTATCGGCTGTTGTTGTACGCACCGGCGTCGCCGCTAAAGGGCTTCGTTGGGTGGAGCTTACCGGTTTGAGGCTGGAGCAGCTTGTCAACACAGCAAGAGGTAATAAAACAGCTATAAGTAATTTGACCATATCAGTTTTAGTAAAATCTCTGCACACTTTCACAAATCATGCCTGACACATAGGCAGGCTGCAAAAATATACCTTACAAATGTTAAAAAGCAGCCCCCTTTTAACGAAATTTGGAATTTTAAGTTGTTCCCTTAGTAAATAATTGATTCAAAGCACATTAACATATGTGCATAGCAGCTGACCGGAATCAATAATCGCCCCTCAAACACATCAGGTATACCAATGCGGAAATGTCTTTCCCTCATATTGATCATACTGGTTTGCACGGGTTGTGAAAGCTCGGGACAGGCAACGATCGGGCTAGATCCTTTTTTCAATCATACCGCTGCCGGCAAACCCCTTAAAACTCCTGTTCGTGTAGTGCGGGATACCGTTATACCCAAACCGCTTCGCCCCTATTCCGATCTTTCCTTTATCAAAAAAGAATTGCTGCAGGCCGCCCCCGGCACCAAATCTGTTTTGTTCAATACACCCGGTTCAAAACTCTATGCCATGAACCTTGAAGGCATGAGCATCTACGAATTTGACCAGGCCAGCAGGAAAGTAGTCCGCGAATTCAGGTTCAAACGTACACCCGGCACCGGCTGGGATTATGAGACTGATAAATCTATTCTTTCTTACCAGGAAAAACCGGTGGAAGCCTGTCTTAGTCATGATGACAAAATAGTCTGGGTATCTCTCCACAACGCAGAAGGGATTGTCCCGATCCGTGTAGATTCCATCGAAGCCAACAGGCCTGCATCGGCGGTATGGAAAAATGATTCCGCAATAAAACGTATCACTGTCATTTATCCCGGCAGCACCCGGAAAGATTCTTTCGATGTACCGCTGATCAAAACAGGTAAAACGCCCAAAGTCATTTCGCGTACCATCGATAATAAATACCTGCTGGTAAGCAACTGGCATTCCTTTAATGTGAGTGTACTGGAAATGAATAAGAACATATATCCTTTTGGAAAAGTGATCAGTACCATTCCCGTGGCGGCGATTCCACGGGGTATTGTAGTGGATGATAAGAATAAGAAATCCTATGTCGCTATCATGGGCGGTGCAAGCCTGGCGGTGATCAATAATACGGCCTGGATAAAAGAAAGTGATATAGTTGTTGCTTCCAATCCCCGGCACCTGGTAATGGATACCAGCGGTCATTTATTCGTATCCTATAATAAATTAGCAAAAGTGGCCTGTATCGATGCAGCTACAGGAAATACTTTATTCACAACTTCCACCCATGCACAACCACGCACCATTATACTATCGAAGAACCATCATTTCCTGTTCGTAACTTGTTATGGCAGCGACTATATAGATGTTTTTAAAATACTCGATAATAGCTTTTCAAAAGTAACCTCGCTCCCCTGCAAAGGACACCCCGTTGGTGTGGATATCTTTGAAGATGATGAAAAACTGGAAGCCTGGGTGTGCAGTTATAGCAATGGTTCAATCAATATTTTTAGTTTTAAGAAGGAAAATTGAAGAAGATTTGGGAATTTATCCAGGTTGAAACTCTTTACTGATCAGTAAGGTTATTAATCTGTGGATAAATAACTGCCATCAGCAAATTCCCCAATTCCAAATTCCAAAATCTTCTTTCTTTCTGACTATTTTTGCCAAATGAAATTCTCTCACTTACACGTTCACACACAATTTTCCTTACTCGACGGGGCCGCTTCGATCCAGAATTTATATAAAAAAGCAATAGCAGACGAAATGCCGGCGCTGGCCATCAGCGACCATGGTAATATGTTTGGCGTGTTTGAATTTGTAGCAGAGGCGCATAAACATAAAGATGCCAACGGCAACCTGAAAGTAAAACCGGTGGTAGGCTGTGAATTTTATATCACGGCAGATCGTCACCAGAAAATATTTACCAAGGAAAAAAAAGATCCGCGTCATCACCAGATACTACTTGCTAAAAATGAACAGGGCTACCGCAACCTGATCAAACTGACCTCGCTGGGTTTTATCGAAGGTATGTACAGCAAATATCCCCGGATCGATAAAGAACTGATTCTTCGTCATCATGAAGGATTGATCGCTACTACCTGTTGTCTTGGCGCTATGGTACCGCAGGCTATTTTAAAACATGGTGAAGAAGAAGGAGAGAATGAATTCAAATGGTGGCTGAATATTTTCCAGGAAGATTATTATGTAGAGTTGCAGCGGCATGGAATGGCCGAACAGGATAAAGTAAACGCAGTGCTGGTAAAACTGGCGCGCAAATACAATGTAAAGATCATCGCCAGCAATGATTCCCATTACGTGGACCAATCCGATTACAATGCCCATGATATTTTGCTTTGTATCAACACCGGCGAAAAATTCGCTACGGAAAAACAAACCGAGTTTTCCGATGATGATTCACAGGTAAAGAATAAACGTTTTGCCTTCCCCAACGATCAGTTCTATTTTAAGAACACCGGGGAAATGAGCAAGCTCTTTACCGATCTTCCCGAAGCGATCGATAATACCAATGAGATCGTAGGCAAGATCGATATACTGAATCTTAAAAAAGATATCCTGCTTCCTTTCTTCCAGGTGCCCAAAGAATTTTCCAGCCAGGATGAATACCTTGAACATCTCACCTGGATGGGCGCTAAAGAAAGATACCACGAGATCACTCCCGAAATCGATGAACGCATCCGGTTTGAATTGTTTACAGTAAAAACAATGGGGTTTGCCGGGTACTTCCTCATCGTAAGTGATTTTATCAGGGCGGGTCGTGAACAAAATGTATATATCGGTCCCGGTCGTGGATCTGCTGCCGGTTCCGTAGTAGCTTATTGTATCGGCATTACCAATATCGATCCGATCAAATACAACTTACTGTTTGAGCGTTTCCTCAATCCTGATCGTAAGTCAATGCCCGATATCGATACTGACTTTGATGATGAAGGAAGACAAAAAGTAATCGATTATGTAGTCGATAAATATGGAAAGAACCAGGTAGCGCAGATCATCACCTATGGTACTATGGCCGCCAAGATGAGTATCAAGGATGTGGCGCGTGTAATGGACCTGCCACTGCCCGAAGCCAATACATTGGCCAAGCTCGTTCCTGATCGCCCGGGTATTGAATTGCGACGTGTACTTCATGCACCGCTGAAAGCAAAAGATGGAGAAAAATCACTGGAAGAAAAAGACGGATTGGGTAACGATGATCTCGATAATGTAAAAAGGATCCGCGAAATATACAAAGATGAAACTTCATTGACAGGACGTGTATTACATGAAGCGGAAAGACTGGAAGGATCGGTGCGTAATACCGGTATCCACGCGGCCGGTATCATCATCGCTCCCAAAGATCTCACCGAATTGATTCCCGTTGCCACTTCAAAGGATTCGAGTTTATGGGTCACCCAGATCGAAGGAAGCATTATCGAAGATGCCGGTGTTATCAAGATGGACTTTCTGGGATTAAAAACACTGACCATCATCAAGAATGCACTGAACCTTATCAAACAAAATCATGGTGTTGCTATCAATATCGATGAAATACCATTGGATGATAAAAAAACATTTGAACTCTACCAGCACGGTTCTACTATCGGTACCTTCCAGTTTGAAAGTCCCGGTATGCAAAAATACCTGCGGGAACTGAAACCGGATAAATTCGGTGACCTGATCGCGATGAACGCCTTGTACCGCCCGGGTCCTATTGCTTATATCCCCAACTATATCGATCGCAAACATGGCCGCGAAGCGATCTCGTATGATCTTCCGGAAATGAAAGAATACCTGGAAGAGACCTATGGTATTACCGTTTACCAGGAACAGGTGATGTTGCTGGCGCAGAAACTTGCCGGTTTCAGCAAAGGCGATGCGGATGTATTGCGGAAAGCAATGGGTAAGAAACAGAAATCGGTACTGGATAAAATGAAGGCGCAATTCATCAAAGGCGCCAAAGAAAAATCATTACCCGAAGAACAGTTGGAAAAGATATGGACCGACTGGGAAGCCTTTGCCCAATATGCATTCAATAAATCGCATTCCACCTGTTATGCCTATGTGGCCTACCAGACCGCTTATTTAAAAGCTCACTACCCTTCCGAATATATGGCGGCCGTATTGAACAACGCCGGCAGCATTGAAAAGATCACGTTCTTCATGGAAGAATGTAAACGGATGGGTATCCGGGTACTCGGACCTGATATCAATGAATCCCTGAAGGGTTTTGCTGTCAATAAAAAGGGAGAGATCCGTTTTGGCCTGGGCGGATTGAAAGGTGTGGGCGAAGCAGCGGTAGAGAGTATCATCTCGGAAAGATTGAAAAGCGGTTCATTCGCCAATCTCTTTGATTTTATCAAACGGATCAACCAGCGTACCGTCAATAAAAAAACACTGGAAAGCCTGGCTTATGCCGGGGGTTTCGATTGTTTCCCCGAACATCACCGCGCACAATACTTCAATATACCGGAAGGTGAAACGGTGACAGGACTGGAAAGAGTGATCAAATTCGGACAGATCATTGCGGCGCAGAATGCCACTTCTACCAATACCTTGTTTGGCGACCTGCCGATGAGTATGGAGATACCGCCACCCCGTTTACCGGAATGTCCTACCTGGCCGTTAACAGTGCAACTGGATCATGAAAAAGAAGTGACGGGTATGTTCCTGAGCGGTCACCCGCTGGATCATTATAAATTTGAAATGAGACATTACGGAGTGACTTCCATCAATGATTTTAATGAATTCAAGGAATCGATAAAATTGCAGCCCAACCCGGGCCGTGTATTCAGGGTATTGGGGCTGGTAGCCGAAGCCCAGCATAAGGTAGCGCGGAGTGGTAATAAATATGGCAATTTCGTAGTGGAAGATTATAGTGGCAAAACGGACATTATCATGTTCAGCGAGGACTATCTCCGTCATTCCCCGTTCCTGCAGCAGGGAAGTACGGTATTTATCACCGGGTATTTAAAACAGCGGTACAATAAAGATGAATATGAGTTCAAGATAATGAGTGTATCGCTGGCCGAAACCCTGAAAAAGAACCTGACTAAACAGGTAAATATTGAAGTTCATCCACAGGATATCAATCCCGGTATGATCGCTTTTGTAGAGAAAAATCTCAAACATCATCCGGGGCAGGCGGCATTGCGCTTTATTGTGAATGAACCCAAGAA
>CAMLGR010000208.1 GCA_946479615.1 uncultured Bacteroidota bacterium
ATATCTATTTTGGAGAACGATTATTAAAAAATGACACACTTAATTAAGCAGACCCAATCTGTGTCATCCGTATTCCATATCATCATCTTACTAAACAATGACAATGCTCACCAGGAAGAACGAACCCATTTTATATCCGTTTATCCACTTCTATCCGTGTTCTATTTCATTATCCTGCTAAAACAATGACAACGCTCACCAGGAAGAACGAACCCATTTTATATCCGTCCATCCACTTCTATCCGTGTTCTATTCTCCCATAAAAAAACCCTCCGCACTTGCGAAGGGTTCAATTTCTATGCTAAATACTTATTATCTCTTTTGTCTCTTCGTTGGGAAATACTGTCCCGTCTTACGTTTGTTACCTTCAGGGCTACCCATACGGTCCATCGCGCAACGGAAACCTAATGTGCTCAATGACTGATCTTCTTCGAGGAAGCGGCGTGTGCCAGGGCTCAACCAGTAAGCACGGTCGTTCCAGCTACCACCTTTGTACACTCTTGATTTATCACTTACCAGGGTCGTCTGACCATATCCATAAGTAGCTTGTGATAAAGTATCACCATCCAGGTAGTTGATCACATTACCACGTTGGTAGTTACGACGGTTCTTGCTTTCAGCATCTGTTACATCCACCATTTTCACGCGGCCGGTTGTATCATTGATCTCAGCTTCACCATCAGCATTCTTGTATAATTTTTTAAAGCGGTTACCACGGAAAGGAGCAGGCATATCATCGAAATCAAGTGATGACATCGGTCTGTATACGTCCTGTACCCACTCGCTTACGTTACCGGCCATGTTGTAGATACCGAAACCGTTCGGGAAGAATGATTTTACTTCAGCGGTATAGAAGGCACGGTCATTCAGACCACCTGCCACACCGGCGTTATCACCACTACCCCGTTTAAAGTTAGCCAGGAACTGACCCTGCCAGCTTCCACGGCGTGTATCACGCAGACCGTTTACATTCTGTGACCACGGATAGATTTGTTTGTTCTGTTGTAACTCTTCACCACGTTTGCCTTCTTTCATACTTGGGTGAGGGTTTTGATTGATCAGGCCATAAGCGGCATATTCCCACTCGGCTTCGAAAGGCAGACGGTAATCAGGAAGCAGTAATCCATCTTCCATAGATACTTTGGTACGCGGCTGACCCTGTGAAGTTTTCAGCGGGTTCTTTTTAGAAGTCGCTGTTTTACCGGGAGGAGCCTGGTACAGATCGAGCAGGTAAGATTTGGTAGTAAAGTTATTGCTACCCTGCTGGCCCTGCAGCCCTTGTTTATTGATATATCCTTTTTTCAGGAGGATGCCTTCGTTTACGCGGTCGCTTCTCCATAAGCAGAAGTCGTTAGCCTGTCTCCAGGTGACACCTACTACAGGATAGTCGTTGAAACCAGGGTGGCGGAAATAATATTCAACCAGTGGTTCGTTATAACTCAATTCGCTTCTCCATACCAGGGTATCAGGTAAAGCGCCTTCAATGATCGGGAGGTTAACCGGATCAGAAGGATCAAATACACGACCCAGCCAGTACAGGTATTCGCGGTAGTGAACGTTTGCTACTTCGGTACGGTCGATATAGAAAGAAGGTACAGAAACCCGGCGCGGGATATTGTCCCAGATGCCGACTACGTCTTCTTCTGTCTGACCCATGGTAAAGGTACCACCCTGAACAAACACAAGACCGGGTCCGAGACCCTGCTCTTTGGATTTAGCCACCTGGTAACCGCCCATGTTCTTATCATTATAGTTCCAGCCGGTTACGTCGGATTTGCTTTCTTTTTTACCAAAAAGACCCTTGCCTTTGCAGGATGCCATCAGCACCACACAGGATAAAAGGATTACTAAGTTTTTCAAGCTCATTGTTTTTTGCATAAACCTATGAATTGGAATAAATTTAACGCTGGTTGAGGTAAAATTATTGTATCATGAATCTTTCTTTTACTCTTTTACCAGGGCCAATGGCGAAGATATACACTTTAACGAATAACTCTTACGCAGAACTACCCCTCCAGGGATAGTTAATTACCTATGTAAAAAGGCGTTTTTATACTATGCTGATGAGATACACCGGATGGCTGGGATTGTTGCTGCTGCTGACTGTTTCAAGCGCTGCCCAACGCGTTTACCGCGCCGGTTCTGTGCTTGCTGCAGGCACCTGGTATAAGATAGCCGTACAGGAGACCGGTATTTACCGGATCGACATCCCTTTTCTGAACAGTCTCGGCATCAATACTGCCAATCTTTCTTCGGCTTCCATCCGCCTGTTTGGGAATGGCGGGCAAATGCTGGCCGAAGCCAATGCCGGTGCCTGGACAGACGACCTGACCGAAAATGCAATCATGACAGTAGACGGGGGAGATGGGGTGCTCAACGGGAGCGATTATATCCTTTTTTATGCCAATGGACCCGATCAGTGGCTGAAGGATTCCCTGAACCAGCGTTTCAGTCACCAGAAGAATTTATATAGCGATAAATCCTACTATTTCTTATCGGTCGGAGGCACCGGCAAACGGATCGCGAATCTTACCAATACTTCGCCCGGCGCGCAGACCATTACCAGCTCCCTGGGGAGATACTTTCATGAACTGGATACCGTGAATTTTCTCAGCAGTGGTAAAGAATGGTACGGCGAAGAATTTTCCAATACACCCGGCCGTAGCCTGACCCGGAGTTTCAATGTGAATATTCCTAACATAGTGACTGCCTCGTCTTTATCCATCCAGAGCTTTTGTATTGCCCGTTCTGCCGGTGGCAGCAGTTTCGATGTGCGGATCAATAATAATACAACCGGGCAACTCACGCTTCTTCCCGTTGGCACAGGACCGTACGATCTTTTTGCCCGCGAAGCCAAAAACATCAATACGATTGCAGCACCGGCCGGCAACCTGGTGATCAGTTATACATATAACCCCGGTAGCTTTAATGCGCAGGGCTGGCTCAACTGGTTTGAATTGTTTTACCGCCAGCAGCTTTCGCTGAACGGGGTCAACCAGCTTTCTTTCCGTGACTGGTCAAGCGTAGGCAATGGTACCGGCCAGTTCGTGATCAGCAATGCCAGTGCTGCCACACAGGTTTGGGATGTAACCGATCCGCTCGCACCGGTGAATATGCAGGGAACTTTATCGGGAAATGAATTCCGGTTTACCAATGATTGTTCAAGACTGAGAGAATACATCGCGTTTTCCGGTACTGGTTTTTCAACGCCTGTTTCAGTGGGGCGGATTGCCAACCAGGACCTGCACAATAGTGTTCCCGTTGATAATATCATCGTGGTCTATGCACCTTTTCTTCCGCAGGCGCTGCGGCTCGCTCAATTTCATCAGCAGCAAAGTGGCTTGCGGACCAAAGTGGTGACGACCGAACAGGTATATAATGAATTTGGAAGCGGTAGTCCTGATCCGGTAGCGATCCGCGATTTTGTAAAGATGTATTACGACAGGTATCATACCGATCCTTCCAATAAACTTCGTTACCTGTTATTGTTTGGCGATGGTTCCTATGATTATAAAGACAGGTTGAATAACAATACGAACTATGTTCCTGCGTATGAGAATGCCGTTTCGCTCGATGTGCTTTCTACCTATGCTTCCGATGATTTTTATGGTTTCCTGGATGATAATGAAGATATCAATTCCGGTGTGGTGATCAATTATCTCGATATTGGCATCGGTCGTGTACCGGCGAAGAATGCAGAAGAAGCAAAGAACTTTGCCGATAAAGTAGAATCATATTTTACACCACAGGCATTGGGCCCGTGGAGAAACAATCTCACGTTTATTGCAGATGATGAGGACCAGAATCTTCATTTACAGGATGCAGAAATTATTACGGCTACTGCGGCTGCAACTGCGCCGGTATATGATATCCAGAAAATTTATTTAGATGCCTATCGCCAGGAAAGCGGATCGGGAGGAAGCAGTTATCCACAGGCGAACCAGGCGATCAATAACCAGGTATACAATGGGACTTTGCTATGGAACTTTACAGGGCATGGTGGACCCAGGCGCCTGGCAGAAGAGACGGTACTCGACCAGGATATCATCAATAACTGGAACAATCCTTTGCGGTTGCCTTTATTCATAACAGCTACCTGCGATTTCGCGCCGTATGATAACCCGGTATTGAGTTCTATCGGTGAAAATATTTTAGTGCGACCCAAAACAGGAGCGATCGCGTTGATGACCACTACGCGTGTTGTATTTGCTTTCAGTAACCGTATCATGAACAATAACTACCTGCAATATGCTTTGCAACCGGATGTAAATGGTAATTACCGCAGCCTCGGCGATGCGGTGAAAGATGCCAAGAATTATACCTACCAGACATCCGGCGATATTACCAACAACAGGAAATTTACTCTGTTGGGCGATCCTGCTTTGACGATCGCTTATCCTGTATTGAAAGTACGTGCCAGTAAAATAAATGGTATACCGGTGGCGCAAACCGATACGCTCAGTGCGACAGAAAATATAACGATCGAAGGAGATGTGACCGATGTGCAGGGAAATATCCTTCCTTCTTTCAATGGAAATGTGTACCCGGTGGTATTTGATAAAATTCAGAACCTGACCACGCTGGGTAATGACCCGGCCAGCCAGCCGGCTACCTTCAGTACCCGCACCAATATTTTATTCAAAGGAAAAGCATCGGTTACCAATGGTCATTTTTCTTTTTCCTTTAAAGTGCCAAAGGATATCAATTATCAATACGGGAATGGCAAATTGAGTTTGTATGCAGAGAACGGGCAGCAGGATGGGAATGGATTTTTTACCGGGTTCCTGGTAGGAGGGGCTTCCAATAATGGTGATAATGATAAGGAAGGTCCTGGTATCAAGCCTTATCTCAATGACGAAAAATTTGTGAACGGTGGGTTATCGAACGAGAACCCGGTACTGATCGTTAAACTGGCCGATTCATCGGGTATCAATACGGCAGGTACGGGTATCGGCCATGATATCGTGGCTACTTTGGATCATGACAGTAAACAATTCTTTATTTTGAATGACTTTTACCAGGGCGATCTGAACAGTTACCAGCAGGGGGAAGTGAGGTTCCAGATGCCGGAACTGGAGCCCGGCAATCATACCCTGGAAATCAAAGCCTGGGATGTATTGAATAATTCCAACGCGGTAGTACTGGATTTTACTGTGGCCAAAGACGAAAAACTGGAATTGAGCCATGTACTCAATTATCCCAACCCTTTTACCACGAAAACCCAATTTTGGTTCGAACATAATAAACCGGGTCAGACCCTGGTGGTGCGTCTCCAGATTTTCAGCGTGGCGGGAAGGATAATAAAAATGATAGAAAGAACAATAAACACAGCTGGCAATCGTTCAAGTGAACTGGAATGGGATGGCAGGGATGAGTATGGCGATAAAATTGGTAAGGGTGTCTACATCTACAAATTATCGGTCACATCCCCGGACAAATCACACAAGGAAAAACTGGGAAAGCTGGTGATTTTCTGATCTTATTCGTTTAAATTCAATATTTTAGCCGCCCCTATTACAAAACCAATTATTTTTTATATCAATACTAAACACTAACAAATGAGACCAACGGCTCTAAAATTGGCTGCGCTACTGGTTTTATCGAATCTGATCTTTGCTGCACATGCTCAGAACACTCCCTCTTCTCTTAAAGTTGTTACCACCGCTGTTCCTTTTCTTCGTATTTCTCCGGATGCCCGCTCTGGCGGTATGGGAGAATTAGGTGTAGCTACTTCGCCTGATGCAAGTGCCGGATTTTGGAATATTGGTAAAGTCGCTTTCAATGAATCAAAAGGTAGCATTGCCGCCACGTATACTCCCTGGCTGAAGAACCTGGTAAATGATGTTTATCTCGCTTCTTTATCCGGTTATTACAAATTCACAGACGACCAGGCCATCAATGTAGGGCTGCGTTATTTCAGTTTGGGCAGCATCACCTTTACCGACCAGAATGGTAACCTTAATGGTACCGGTAAACCCCGTGAATTTGGTGTTGATGTTGGTTATTCCCGCAGACTGACAAGCAAACTCGGATTGGGTGTTGCTTTACGTTATATCAACTCTGACCTGGCCCCCGG
Organism: uncultured Bacteroidota bacterium; assembly: GCA_946479615.1. The sequence goes on from CAMLGR010000208.1 coordinate 6,077, forward strand.
CGCTGTTTCTT
>CAMLGR010000209.1 GCA_946479615.1 uncultured Bacteroidota bacterium
TTAACCCGTGACTGCTTCGTACCCGGAAGCATCCAGTAAAGCAGATACATCGGCCGGGTTGCTAACGTTCATTTTCACCATCCAACCCTTTCCATAAGGGTCAGTATTAACAAGTTCCGGAGCGTTTACAAGTTCCGAATTCAATTCGATTATAGTACCCGTAACCGGTAAAAATAAATCCGAAACCGTTTTAACAGCTTCAACCGTGCCAAAAACCTCACCGGCCTGCAGCAGTTTACCGATTGTTTCTACTTCCACGTAAACAATATCGCCCAGTTCACGCTGTGCAAAGTCGGTAATACCGATCGTGGCAACGTTTCCTTCAAGGCTGATCCATTCGTGGTCTTTTGTGTAACGAAGATTGGCGGGATAGTTCATACTGAATGATTTGTATCGCAAATATGAGCAAAAGCCGTTGACTATTTTATAATATGATCGTTTTTTTCGCAGTTTACCGGAAAATTAATGCTGTTCATGCCAGTTTTTACACCATTTGTCGGCCGGAGCTTTACAATCCTATGACACAGAGATATCTTTGTTCTTCCTTATCCAAAAAAAGGGAAGTTTATGAGAAAATATACCTTAATCACAGCTGCTATCCTGATCAGCGTAATCACATCCGCACAAAAAATTTCCGGTATCGTAAAAAGTCAGCAAGGCAAAGGGTTGGATAAAACCACCGTTTCCCTGCTTCGCGCCAAAGATTCTTCCGTTCTCAAATTATCGGTAACAGACAACGATGGTAAGTTTTCCATCGACGGCACTCCCGGTCAATATCTTCTCAGTTTTACCCATGTCGGTTATTTACCAGCCTACTCCAAAGCATTTGAAGTAGCTGCAGAACCCGTATCTGTGGGCGAACTGTCGATGATCAAAAATGAAGGCACGATCCAGGGGGTAACCGTTTCTTCCAAGAAACCGCTGGTAGAAGTAAAAGCCGATAAGATGATCATGAATGTAGAAGGAACGATCAACTCCGTAGGTAATGATGGTCTTGAATTGCTTCGTAGAGCACCCGGTGTGATGATCGATAAAGATGATAATATCAGTCTCGCCGGTAAAAATGGTGTACAGATCTATATAGATGGTAAACCATCGCCGCTGTCAGGTGCTGACCTGGCGGCTTACCTGAAAACACTGCAATCTTCACAGATCGAAACGATCGAACTTATTACCAACCCTTCTGCCAAATATGAAGCGGCTGGTAATGCCGGTATCATCAATATCAGGCTGAAGAAGAACAAAGCTTTTGGAACCAATGGTTCCATCCTCGCTGGTTATAATATCGGTTACCGTCCCAAATACAATGGCGGTATTTCGCTGAACCATCGTAATGGTAAAGTGAACGTGTATGGTAACTACAATTACAACTGGAACCTGAACGTAAACCGTTTCAATCTTTACCGCGAAGTAGCCAATACGACTTTCGATCAGCGTAGTCATATGTTGAACAAAAGCCGTACGAACGGATTCAAGGCCGGTATGGATTATTATATCAATTCCAAGAGCACGATCGGTGTCATGGTCAATGGCAACCTGAACAAGACCGATATGAGATCCGACAGCCGTACTGTAATTGGAACCCAGTCAACAGGTGTTGTTGATAGCATATTGGTAGCTAACAACAGGAGCAATTCCAAACGCGATAACGTGAATGCGAACCTGAACTATAAATTCACTGATACATCGGGCCACGATCTTAATATCGACCTTGACTATGGACGTTACCGTATCACATCTGACCAGGATCAGCCCAACAGGACCTATGATCCAACACAAACAACCCTGTTCCTGACAGAGATATTTAATATCATCGCGCCGACCAACATCGATATCTATTCTACCAAGATCGATTACGAGCAGAATTTCCTGAAAGGAAAATTAGGCTATGGTACCAAGCTCGCGTATGTAAAAAGCGATAACGATTTCAAAACATTTAATGTCGACGACAACACAGGCGGTAAAGAATTGGATCTGTCCAAGACAAACGTGTTCAATTATAAAGAGAATATCAATGCCGGGTATATTAACTATAACCGCCAGATGAAAGGATTCATGATCCAGTTGGGTCTTCGGGTAGAGAATACCAATTCAAAAGGACAGTCTGATGGTTATATATGGGATGATGTAAATGACGAATGGGATAAATATGATTCTTCTTTCAAAAGACATTATACAGATTTCTTCCCCAGCGCTGCATTGACGTTCAACAAGAACCCGATGAGCCAGTGGAACTTTACCTATAGCCGTCGTATCGACAGGCCTTCTTACCAGGATCTGAACCCATTCGAGTTCCGTTTGGATAAGTATACTTTCCAGAAAGGTAATACCAGTCTTCGTCCGCAGTATACGAACTCAATTGCTGTTACACATACCTACAAATACAGGCTGAATACTTCGCTGACGTATAGTCACGTTACGGATATGTTCACGCAGTTGGTAGATACGATCAACAAGACCAAAGGATTTATTTCCAAGCAAAACCTGGCTACGCAGGATGTGATCAGTTTGAATGTGAGTTATCCTTTCCAGTATAAATCATACACTGTGTTTGGAAACCTGAATAGTTATTATTCCAAATACCAGGCGAACTATGGAGGTGGTGACCGTAACATCAGCCTGGAAGTATTTGCTTTCAATCTTTACCTGCAGAACAGCATTAAATTCGGCAAGAAAAAATTGTGGACAGGTGAACTTAGCGGTTGGTATAATTCTCCTACCGTTTATGCCGGAACATTCAAGGCAAGACAAATGTGGAGCATGGATGCCGGGGTACAGAAAGTGATCTTTAAAGGAAAAGGAAACCTGAAAGCATCTGTCAGTGATGTATTCAGAACGATCAAGTTCAGGGCTACCAACAACTTTGCCAGCCAGTACCTGATTGCCAGCGGTAATTTCGACAGCCGCCAGTTCAAACTGAATATGACCTGGAGATTCGGTAATAACAAAGTGAAAGCTGCCCGTCAGCGTAAGAGTGGTGCTGAAGAAGAAACGAATCGTGTAGGAACGCAGGGAAGCGGAACGATAGGACAGTAAGGAATAAGAAATAAGGAACAAAAAATAAGGAATGAGAAAGTAGAGGAAACCTACTTTCTCATTCCTTATTTTTTGTTCCTTATTTCTTATTATTAATAACGTTTCTTCCTGATCAACCTGGCCTTGATGATTTGAACATCTTTTACCGGCCGGTCGCCCATATCCCTGTTGGTTTCAGTGGCTGCAATCTTATCGACCACATCCAATCCCTTTACTACTTCGCCGAATACCGTATAGTTCTGATCAAGGTGTGGGGTGCCACCGAGGCTGCGGTATACTTCCCGTTGTTCAGCAGGTATTTTTCTTCCGCGCAGGCGAAATGTTTCCAGTGAATCGAGCGCGCCTTCGGTAAACCGCTTCCCCTGTACAATATAAAATTGGCTGCCACTGCTTGCTTTCAATGGATTGGTGTCATCGCCTTCGCGGGCACCTGCGAGAGCTCCTTTTTTATGGAATAGCGTAGTTCTGAATTCTGCCGGCACCGTGTAGGCAGGTCCGCCATTACCAAGCATCTCGCCGGGTTTGGCATTTTTGCTATCCGGGTCTCCACCCTGGATCATAAAGCGATTGATCACGCGGTGAAAAAGGGTCTTGTCATAATACCCTGTCTTCACCAGGCGCAAAAAATTATCGCGGTGCAAAGGAGTGGAATCGGAGAGCCGCAGAATGATTGTACCCTCCGTGGTCACCATCTCCACATCTCTTTTTCGATCCTTTTTTTTCAGTTTGATGTTTTGCTGTGCCGTAAGAACGGTAGTGATTCCCAGGAACAGGAGCAGGGGAATGATCTTTTTAATAGTCATAGTTTAATCGAAAAAATGGGTGTTGTCAAAATATAACAATACATGGTCCTTTAAAAAATTTTCCTGCTCGATCGGGTTCATATCGGGCATAGCCTTTAATTGTTTGTAATGAGGCCATCCATCCTGGTCAACACCTTCCAATTCGTAATAACCGCTGGGGGTCATCAGGGTACAGATGGCTACATGCATCAGGTCCTGTTTTTGTTCCTTGGTAAATTTTTCCGTCACCATTCCTGTTTCCTGGATGCCGATCAGGAACAGGATCGCTTCCATATCCGGCTTTTTGCCAAACCGTTCCACCAGCCTGGCTTCCAGATTCCACCAGCGCACTTGTATATCATCGTTCATTGTTGCCATGAGGCAAAGGTAGTTAATGGGATTTCAAAATTCCGTTAGTTATCTTTGCTCAAAATCAAAATTAAATGTTGCAGTTACAGGTACTTCGTCAAAATCCTGAAGAAGTAAAGAAGAAATTAGGCATCAAAAATTTTGCTGAACCACAACTGGTGGACAGTATTATTGCCCTGGATGACCAGCGTAAAAAATTACAACTGGAATTCGATACCAACCAGTCGAAAGTGAATAGTGCTTCCAAAGAGATCGGCCAGTTGATGGCAAAAGGAAATAAAGAAGAAGCGGAAAAGAAAAAAGAAGAGGTAGCGGGGTTGAAACAAACCCTTCAACCCATCACAGAAAAGCTGGCTGAAACAGAAAAGCAACTACATGATGAACTGGTCAGGCTTCCTAATCTTCCTTCCGATATGGTGCCTCCCGGTAAAACACCGGCCGATAACGTAGTGCTTCGCGAAGGCGGAAAAAAACCACAATTGCCTGCCGGTTCTGTTCCGCATTGGGACCTGATCAAAAAATATGATATCGTTGATTTTGAATTAGGCGCCAGGATCACCGGTAGCGGTTTCCCTTTGTACAAAGGAAAAGGAGCCAGACTGCAACGTTCCCTGGTGCAATATTTTTTGGATTATAATACCAAAGCAGGGTATACCGAATACCTGCCGCCTTTTATGGTGAATGAAGCCAGCGCTTATGGCACGGGTCAACTGCCGGATAAAGAAGGGCAGATGTATTATATGCCGGAAGATAAATTTTACATGATACCCACATCGGAAGTGCCGGTTACCAATATTTACCGCGATGAAATACTGAAAGAAACCGATCTGCCGGTGAAGATGACGGCTTATTCTCCCTGCTTCAGGAGAGAGGCCGGTAGTTTTGGTAAAGATGTACGGGGATTAAACCGGGTGCACCAGTTTGAGAAGGTAGAGATCGTTCAACTGGTAAATCCTGCTAAAAGTTATGAAGTACTGGATGAAATGGTTAATCATGTAGAAAAACTGGTTCAACTGCTAGGGCTTCCTTACCGTATCCTGAAATTATGCGGTGGCGATATGAGTTTTGCTTCTGCTATTACGTATGATTTCGAAGTCTACACCGCTGCACAGGATAAATGGCTCGAAGTAAGTTCTGTTACCAACTTCGAGACGTTTCAAACCAACCGGATGAAGATCAGGTATAAAGATGACAAAGGAAAAATGCAATTGCTGCATTCACTCAATGGCAGTTCCCTTGCCCTTCCGAGAATATTGGCTTGTTTACTGGAAAATAATCAAACTCCTGAAGGCATTCTGCTTCCTGAAGTACTGCATTCTTATTTCGGAGATACAAAGATTAGTTAGAAGCAAACAGGGAATAGCGGAACTTGTTAATCCCCATTTGTTATTATGAAATCTCATTCCGAACGCTTATATTTATTTTCAAAATTTGTAAAGTCATGAAAAAGGTTATTGTGCTCTGTCTTTTATTTTCTGTAGCGATGATCGCCTGTCACAAGAAAGCAGTGCCGACTGTAGCAGACAGGACTGAAGTTCCTCCTCCGCCACCACCAGCCCCGCCTGCGCCAACGTATGCTGCTGCGGATATCGAGGCCGGTAAAATCATTTATGAAACAAAATGTGCCCGTTGCCATGCCAAGAAAGATGTGGATGCATTCACGACTACCCGTTGGGAAGGTATTCTCCGGTCTATGATACCAAAGGCTAAATTGAATGAAGATGAATCAAGACAGGTAACGGCCTATACAATGGTAAACGCGAAGAAAAGCTAAGAAACGAGATTCAGATATTTAATGGTAAAAGCTATTAGTGATTCACTAATAGCTTTTTTTTAACCCTATGTGAAACCTATGTTCCTATGTGCCTATGTGGTAAAAAAGCTGACTGGCGT
>CAMLGR010000210.1 GCA_946479615.1 uncultured Bacteroidota bacterium
GATCATCACCAACCCGGCCAATCTTCCCGGTGGTTCACAGCCTGCTATTGATCAGGATTATATTACTGACAGGTTAATGCAGCAGATCCAGGCCTCTTATTTATTCAGCACAAAATTATCAGCCAACCTGCTGGGTTCTTATACACATTTCACAAGACAGGTTTATTCAACCTTGTATTATCCTAATGGTGATGTGCGCGTAGCAACGGCACCGGGATTGCAAAGCATCTCCACTTTTAACGGGTTGACCGTTCGCGGTTCTGCCGTGTACAGGCCAAGTAATATTGTTTCTTTTCAACCCGGTATCGATGTAAATTCAGAAAGCGGTGAAGGAGAAAGAATAAAAATAGGTACACAACGCATTACTGATTATGCCTTTTTCCTTACTTCAGAGATCACGCCTTCTTCCAGGATCAATATCAGGCCCGGTATCCGCTTTGTGAAAAATTCAGTGTATGATGCTCCGCCGGTGATCCCTTCCATAAACATGAAATTTTCACTGGCAAAGGATCTAGATCTGCGATTGGCTTATGCGCGCGGGTTCAGGGCTCCTTCACTGCGTGAATTGTATTATGACTTCTTCGATGCCAATCACAGTATAAAAGGTAATCCTGACCTGCAATCCGAGCATTCCAACAGCTATACAGGTTCCTTAACCTGGAACACGTTAAGAACATCGGATCTTACTTTTAAAACCATACTAAGCGGTTTTTTAAATAATGTAAGCAACATGATCGGTTTTGCAGGTGATGCCAATAATCCTGCTATTACTACCTACGTGAATATTGCCAAATACAAATCGCGCGGTGTTTCATTGACTGGTAACCTGAATTATAAGAACCTCGAGGCTTCTCTTGGTTTTGGGTATACCGGCCGGTTCAATGATTATTCAGAAGTCGATAAGGAACTGCCTTCTTTCAAATGGTCGGCAGAGATCAATTCCATCATTTCCTACTCAATACCCGGGATCGGGATGGATCTGAACCTGTATTACAAATTCACCGGTAAACTTCCTTATTACCAGGAAGCAGTCGTGAATAACCAGGATGTGATCAGGCTGGTAGAAACAGAAGGATATCATTGGGCCGACCTGACAGTTAACAAAAAACTGTTGAAAGTATTAACGCTGAATGCAGGTATCCGCAATCTTTTCGATGTAACAAGTGTGACCAGTACCGCTATTGCGAGTGGCGTACATTCCAGTACAGGACCCAGCCCGATCGGATCAGGCCGCTCGTATTTCCTGGGATTGGCATTTGACTGGACAAAAAAATAAAGCAAATATTTTTTTCTAAATATATAAACCACGAATGATGAAACTAAAATTGATGAAAGGAGTGATGTTGTCTCTCGCAGTGATCGTAGCAGTAACGGCCTGTCGCAAAAAAGATGCGCCATTACCGGATGTAACTGCACAATTTGAATCCAGCGAACAGGGACTTACCGCTGCTGAAAACAGCAAGGCCATAAAAGTGGTCCTGTCAAGACCCGCAAGCGCTACTATTCCTATTACTATATCGGTGACACCAACTGCCGGCGTTGATTACGGAACGGATTTTACCACAACCCCTGAAACCGTAGCAGGTGTTATCACCCTGAATGTGTTAAGCGGAAGCAGTGAAGGAACTATTACCCTTAACAAAGCACCGGGTGGTGCGTTCTTCCCCGAGGATAATATCGTTTTCAAAATTACTTCTACCGGTACGCCTGTGATCATTGGTTCCAGCAATACCGAATTCAAATTGAAGTTTTCCGAGATCATTTCTACCGGATCAAGCATTACCGGCCAGGGTGGCGGCGCTACTTATGGCAACAAGGTATTCTTCGACCTTAGCGGTAACAGCCAGTTAGCTGTACAACGTACCAAATGGGATCTTGGTTTTTATACCGGCGCAGATGATTGGAGAGTGATCCTGAACTCCTCTACAGCTATGATGGCAAAAGAAATCGCCAAGAACGATCTGAATGCCGTAACAGCAGCCGATACGGTAGGGTTTTCTTCGTTGGTATTCTTCGATCAAAATGACCCTACACCGCTTCAGCTTCCTTTTATCGATTACCCGAATGGTGACCTTACCCGTACAGCTATTGCTGCTGTTTCGGCAACAGCTACCGATAATAAAGTGTACATCATCAACCGCGGTACCGGTATCGGTTCACCCGCACCGGCAAGAGGCTGGAAAAAGATCCGCATCATCCGTAATGCAACCGGCGGCTATACATTGCAGCATGCAGATATCGCTGCTACTACATTCACCTCAATTGATATCCCGAAAGATGCCGCTTATTTCTTTAAATATGCATCCTTTGAGAATGGCCTGGTAGATGTAGAACCAACTGCCAAGAAATGGGATTTTGCATGGACTTATTTCTCCAATGCAACCAACTTCGGTAGCGGTGATTCACCGTACACTTACCAGGACTTTATCCTGCAATACAGGAACGTACAGGTAGCCAAAGTGCTTGTTACCACTAAATCGTATGACAGTTTTGGTGAAGCTGACTTAGCAGGCCTTACCTTCTCCTCCAGCCAGAATACGATTGGCTCCAGCTGGCGCGCAGGTGGTGGACCTACTACCCAACCTTCCGTATTGACTACTCTTTATTACATTGTAAAGGATGGCGACAACAATTACTACAAGGTTAAATTCACGGCGATGACCCAGAATGCCGAAAGAGGATTCCCTGCTTTCGACTTCGCACTGGTGAAAAAAGGAAGCTGATAAACTAACTTATTAGATATCAGGCCCTTGCCATATCAGGCAGGGGCTTTTTCTTTTTGCGCAACCTTGTTTTACCGATTCCGTAAACCTTTGTCACGTTTCAGTCGTTGTTTTGTCAGCAAATTGTAAAACGATATGAAGAGAATATATGGAATAATAGCTGCCCTGGCTTTTTCGGCAGCAATAAGTGCGCAGACAACTAAAACCACAGCCGCTACCGGTAAACAAAATGTAGACAAACTGTGTGGTTGCTTTGATGTGGAATTCAAATATGCAGAAACCTTTTCGCCGGATAAAGATTATAAATATCATGACAGGGAAGAGATCAGTGGTGGTACCGAACTGATCTTCCCGGTAGAAACCAGTGATAAAAGGATTGTAATGCAACACCTGCTGGTAGTGACAGATGATATTATTGTAAAACACTGGCGCGAAACCTGGACCTATGAAGATCCTACGATCTGGAAATTCAATGGGAACAATGTATGGACAAAAGAACAACAACCTGCCGCTGCAGTAAAAGGCAAATGGACACAAGCTGTTTGGGAAGTCAGTGACGCACCACGCTACCAGGGAGTAAGTGATTGGATCACTACCGACAACAAAACATCCTGGGAGAATACAACAGATGCCCCCTTGCCCCGCCGTGAATATTCTGTGAGAAGCGATTATAATATCCTGAAAAGAAATAATCGTATTGTTCTCACCCCTGATGGATGGTCACACGAACAAAACAACCAGAAGATCATCCGCAAAGATGGTACTGATAAATTGCTCGTGGAAGAAAGAGGGCTCAATACCTATAAAAGAATTGAAGACAGTAAATGCGCTGCTGCTAAAGTGTATTGGGAAAAAAATAAAACCTACTGGACCAAAGTAAGAACCACCTGGGAATCTTACCTGGCTACACACAATACAGTAGAACTAAAAGACAAGATCGATGGTAAGGTGTTACACGATAACCTGTTTGCGCAAGCTAAAGATTTTGCCGATGGAAAAATAAAAGCTACAGATATCGATGCGCAGATCAAAAAAACGATCGATGAGTATTTGGGGAAAAGCAATGATGTAGCAGGAGTACACTAAGAAATTATAAATTCAAAAGTAAAAAGTCAAAATTCAAAACATCCTTTTTGAATTTTGACTTTTTACTTTTGGAATACCAGGATACCGTTAAATAATAAATCATGTTGTCTGTTATTCTGAAAGAACAAACCAGGCCGGCTCACCAGGCATTGGAAGCAATTGTGGTAAAACGTATCAAATCGATCCGTGATAAGGAACAATATATACAGCTGCTGCATAAATTCTATGGGTTTCACCGGCCGATGGAAATCCGGTTCGATGAATTTTTAAATGACAATAATCTTCCAAAATATTCCCAACGGCGCAGAGCCGGTCTTATATTGAATGATCTTCACAACCTGGGTGTTGCTGGCGCTCCTGCTGTGATGGCGGATATACCGCTAATCGATACAACAGCTCGCGCCTTCGGCGGATTTTATGTGCTTGAAGGGTCCACCATGGGCGGTTCCATAGTAGCCGGTATGCTGATCAAATATGCAGGATTGTCAACCGATACTACTTCCTTCTTCAATGTATATGGTGAAAATAAAAATGAAATGTGGCAGGCATTCAAACAACAAATGGACGCTGATTTTCTGACACCAGCCTTACAACAGGAGGTGATCAGTGCCGCCAATGATACATTTACCTCTTTACGTGAATGGATGCTAAAAGATTAGACCCTCCGTGGCCACGGAGGAGACACACAGAGGGCCACAGAGATTATACTCCTGATGGTTCAAGGATTCTTGATAAATACTCCCTGATCTCATGTATGCTCGATGGTTTTTTGATAAAACCGGCCGCCCTTGCATCTATCGAGATCTTTTCTATTTCATCATGTGCAGAATGAAGGATCACAGGAATATTATTCATGTGTCTTAATGTTTTATTGATGATCTCCAGGCTGGTCTTGTTACCAATAAAATGATCGATCAGGATAACATCGGGTTTAAACTCACTTAAATCCTTTTCAAGATTCTCCGTATCTATTTTGGTCAGCAATATATACCGGGTACCCAGGATGCGCTGCAGCAGGTCCAGTATCTCTGCATCATCGTCGAGAATCAATATTTTTTTAATTGAATCCATAGTGTTTGCAGCTTATGCCACATTGTGTTTTAGCCAGAAATTGAACGTTACTTCGAGTACTTCTTTCAGCGAATTCAGGCTGTCTGGTTTGATCAGGTAGGCATTCGCTCCAAATTCATATGATTTCTTGATATCATTATCATCATCCGAGGAGGTAAACATAATGACAGGAATATGTTTGTAAGTTGTTTTTGTTCTTACGTGCTGCAATAATTCAAAGCCATTCATACCCGGGAGATTGATATCCAGCAGGATCATTTCCGGTTCAAAATCTTTCTCTTCTTCCAGTAATTTGATGGCAGAAGCTCCGTCTTCAGATGTCTTAAAATGATAATCACCCAGTTTATTCACAATCCTGTTAAAAAACGTGACCGCATCCTGGTTATCCTCTACGTAAAGTATGTTCTTCGGCATTATCCGGTTGTTTTACAGGTAAACTAATATAAAATTTTGTGCCATGATTCAGTTGACTTTCCAGCCAGATCTTACCATGGTGTTTTTCCACGATTCGCTTGGCTATGGCCAGTCCTACGCCTGTTCCCTGTATATCTTTAACGTTATCTAAACGTTTGAACAACTCGAATACCCGGTTGGCATATTTCATATCGATACCTATTCCATTATCGGAAATAACATATTCAACAAAATCACCATTAATTTCCCCATTTATTTCTACCAGGGCGGGCTCGGATGTAGAATATTTTACCGCATTTCCTGCCAGGTTGGTAAATAACTGCATCAGCATGGTCTTGTCGCCGCACACTCCCGGGGCATTTTTAATAATAAATTCTATTTTCCGGTTGCTTTGGGGAAGCAGCAATTCTTCCCGTATATCTTCCAGCATTTTCTTCATATCCACCGGCATGCTGGCAATTTCAGCTTTTCCTACCCGGCTATACTGCAATACATCTTTGATCAGGCTTGCCATCTTATCCGTACCACGGATCACGCGCTGGAAAAGTTCCAGCGAAGCCGGACTGAATTCATCGCGATGATCTTCTAGAATAATTTCTGTATAATTCTTAACTGCTGATAAAGGAGTTCGCAGATCATGCGAGATAGTAAAACTGAATGTATCCAGTTCTTCATAGGCAGTCTTCAGCAGGTCATTTAAATTCCTGATCTCGCTGGCTATTTTATTGATGACCTGTATCAT
>CAMLGR010000211.1 GCA_946479615.1 uncultured Bacteroidota bacterium
TTCGCTGACACCGGATCAGTTAAGACTGATCCGTAAATACAGTAATAATCTCACCATTGTTTATGATGGCGATGCGGCTGGTATCAAGGCGGCATTGCGTGGCCTTGACCTGGCACTGGAAGAAGGATTGAATGTAAAAATGGTATTGATACCGGATAAGGAAGATCCGGATAGTTATGTCAATAAGATCGGTGCGGCAGAGTTCACCAAATTTGTGCAGAAGAATAAAAAGGACTTTATCCTTTTTCAACTCGAAGTGGCACTGAAAGATGCCGGTAATGATTCAGCGAAAAAAGCAGAGGTCGTGAACCGGATGGCGGAAACCATCTCGAAGATCAATAAGGCGGAAGATTTTACGAAGCAGCAGGATTATATCAAGCAATGTTCGCAGATTCTGCAGATCGATGAAGGCGGTTTGCATACGTTGGTCAACAAATTTATTCGTGACCGCATTACCACGATGGAGCGCAAGCTGCCATTTGAGGAAGCCAGGCATCACGAAGAAAATGCAAGACAGGCGCAGGAAACCGATTATGATGATGCGACTTTTAATTTATTATTCAAGGATGAATTACAGGAACGCGAAGTGGCCCGCATCCTTCTGGAATATGGCAGCAGGAAATGGGATGAATCGAAGCTGGTGGGTGAACATATTTTCGAAGAAATGGTAGATGAAAGTCTTATCGATAATAAAGAGGTCATCAAGCTGATCCATTCGTTCAAAGAATTATTATTCAATAACAGTGATCAGGTGAATAAGAATTTCTTTATTTATCATCCCGATAAATCATTGAGTATGCTGGCTGTTTCCTTATTGAATACGCCTTATGATGAAAGCGATCGCTGGCGTACTGATTTTAACCAGTCGAGCGGGTTTACCCAAAGTTTATTTGAACAGAGTTATGAAGACTTTATCAAAACGGTGGCTCCCGATAATGAAGATAAGCTGATGAAATTTTTGAAGATGGATGAGGATCGTACCAATGAAGAAGTCGATTCAGCGATCAATTACCTGAAACTTCGCAAGGTGAAACGTATGTTGCTCGAGAACCAGGTCGATATGGAAAAGCAACACACCCGCGAAGAATATACCATGCTGCATCAAACGCATGAACACCTCAAACTGATGGAAATGGAACTGACAAAGCGATTGGGAACCGTCATCATCAAATAACTCCGCGGCCCTCTTTCTCTTTGCGTTCCTCCGTGGAAAATGCTTAGATAAAACATTCCCAACCTGGAAAAATAAAGAAGCGCACATAAATTATTTCTCCAGCAACATATCGCTATAGGATCTTTCCAGCAAACTATCCGTTTTTATTCCCAGTTCTTTCAAATAATGATCGCACTGTTCCTGCAGTTCTTCCCGGGAAAGATCTGCTAGTATATTCCCGGCTTCAATTTCTACAAAAGCGCCAAGCCCCGGTACTTCATCGATATGAAATTTTACATTATCGATATAATAGATCTCCCTTCTTTTTTTTACTACTACTTTAATGCCGATGGATTTTTCAAGTGCTTCTTTCAATCCTTTTGCATTTTCGATCTTTACCAGTTGAAACGAAGAGCTTTTCGGACCTGCCTGGTCGGCTCTTTCGTAATAGATAAGATTATTTTCAATATTTCCTTCCCGTAGTTTTAATCTGCCTGTAAGAGCATTGAAATAAGTATCGGTTTGTTCATCCAGCCCTTTGTAGTCAGCCTGGTGATCGAGTAAATATTTTCTGATGCCAGCAGGATTATCCGCGCGGGCTTTGATTTCTATGTTGAGGTAAGACATAAAACGAATGTAGGATAACCTGGGAATTCAATATTCATTGCTCAATAATCAATGTTCAAATATCACCATATCTTCAGCCCATGGTTTTAACCATGGGCTGAAACGGAATTGAACGGGATTGAATGGCTTTGAAATGGGAAACATTATTTAGCCATGCGTCGAACAATATTTTCCAAACAGACACAAAAAAAATTGCCGCATCACTGCGGCAATCTTCAAATTCATTCTTTACATAACATTATTCAGCCAGTGCTGCTGCCTGGCGTTTACGTGTAACAGGTACGTCATCTGCGCGGAGATTCTCTCCTACTACAAACCGCATAGCGCTCCAGACATGATCCAGTTCAACCCGCTCGATACTTTCGTACCCGGCACCGGTCAACCTGTTCCAGCTGCAGTCACGATTCAGATCCGTAGCAATTTTCGAAGTGGTCTTGGGATAGGCAACCCAGAATTTAGAACCATCCTTAAGCGAAGGCATGACATCATTTAGAATACCGTTCAGTTGGTTTTCGTTTACAGCGAATACCAACGCGAAATCGATCTTTCTGCTTTTTAAAAGCGGCGTCATGTTCTTGGCGAATGATAACTTGCTGAATTGCTTTTCGATAGAGGAAGGCAAACCCTGAATTAAAAGATTCTTCTCGTCTGCCAATTGTAACTTTTCAAAAACTGTTTGTGACATACTTGGAAGTAATTTAAGGGTTTTCATCAACGGCTCCAGCTCCGGGCTCATTGATGCAGTTCTCATTTGCGGGAATGCAAAAGTAAGAAAAAACACGGAAAAACAGCACTTTATGTAAAGAAAAATCCCGTCCAAAGCGGGTTTGAACGGGATTTTCCTGCAGCAAATCAACATTATTTGCTGACCGGTTTATAATATTTCAGGGCTTCCGGCATGTATTTCTGCAGTTGCTCAATACGATGACCCTCAGCCGGGTGTGTGCTTAAAAACTCGGGTGGCGACTGGCCCGCGGAAGCTTGTTCCATCCGTTGCCACAGGTTGATCGCTTCCTGTGGATTATATCCCGCCATCGCCGCAAATATCAGCCCGTAATGATCCGCTTCCAGCTCGTGTTTACGGGAGAATGGTAATAGTACTCCCAATTGCGCTCCGGCTCCAAAAGCGCCCATAAACAGGCTCTGCGTTGCTGCTGGTTTATTAGCCAGTGCTACCTGCAAGCCCGTGCTTACTGCTTCGGCGCCCAGTCCCTGGCTCATTCTTTCATTACCATGATTAAATACCGCATGCGATACTTCATGACCCATTACAGCTGCCAGGGCTGCATCATTCTGTGTGACAGGCAACAAACCCGTATAAACAACGATCTTACCACCAGGCATACACCAGGCATTAACCTCTTTGCTGTCTACCAGTTTGTATTCCCATTGATAGCCTTCGAGGTCACTGGCCCTTCCATTCTGCGCATAAAAATCCTGGACGGCTTTAGTAATACGCTGGCCTACCCTGACCACCATTTCAGCATCACGGTTTCCGGATACACTGACTACTTTATTGGTAGAAAGGAATTGCTGGTATTCGGTAACGGCCATGGATTGTAATTGCGATTCGGGTAATAGCTTCAACTGGCTGCGCCCCGTGATCGGGTTTTTAGTACAGGCCACGATCATAGATGCGATCAGGAACAACGAGAGTATTTTCCGGGTCATAATAATTTTTTTATGTAAAATTCAATCATTGTACCAAAGAGTACAACGACCAGGGATTTTTAAAAAGAAAGGGAGGATTTTTAGTGAATTACCGGTTGAAAGCAGCATTATCCCTCCGGCGCTGGCGACGACGGTCACGATGCTTGAGGATAGGCACTTTGCTTTCATTGCCTCGTAACAGGCGGGTAATATTTTTCTGGTGCGTCAGGATCACCATGAGCGCCACCGCAATGGCAAACACGCGGTAGATATCATTCTCTACATTGAAAATGACAAGGATGAAAACAGGAAACGCTACGCTCGCCAGTATAGAGCTCAGGGAAACAAATCGTGTCAGATAAAGCACCAGCAGGAATACACCTGAACAGCACATCGCTGTAACAGGAGATATTCCGAGTACCAGTCCGAATAATGTAGCCACGCCTTTACCGCCACGGAAATCGGCCCATATCGGGAAAACATGTCCCACAACGGCGGCGAGACCTAATACGATTTGCAGGTTGAGGTATTTGCTGCTGGCATCAGAATATTGCGGAAGAAGTAAGGCTAATTTTACCGCGGCCATACCTTTCAGCATGTCCACGATCATAACAGTAGTTCCCCATTTGGGACCTAATACACGGTAAGTATTGGTCGCACCGGCATTGCCGCTGCCATACTCCCTGATATCAATATCGAAAAAATAACGGCTTACCCATACCGAGGTGGGAATGCTGCCAATTAGATAAGCCAAAATTGTGAGCAATAGCTCATTCATAGAATTTTGGGGTTGAGGTTGGATTTCAAAAATAGTGAAAATAAGGACTACTGGTAACTTTAATTTAACCTAAAATCTGCTTTGTGTCAATATGACATACTCAGACAGAGCCAGTTATGTCGTTCCAGCCTGGTCCCGGGTCTTCCTCCGGTTTCCCCGATTCTTCCCTGGATATCAGATTCGTCCTCTTTCAATAAACCACTTAATACCAAAACGCCGCCGGGCGCCAGTTGTTTTACCAGCAGGGAAAAATTATCCAAAATGATATTCTTGTTGATATTGGCTAAAATGATATCGAATGACCTGCCTGTCTCTGCCGTATCTCCTTTTTTTACCGTGATAATCTGGCAATTATTCCGTTCGATATTTTCCAGGGAATTGTCAATACACCAGTCATCATGATCGATAGCCACCACTTCTGTTGCTCCCAGTTTTTCAGCCAGGATGGCCAGTATACCGGTTCCCGATCCGAAATCAAGTACAGAACGGTTTTTGAAATCCAGGGTTTCCATCCGGCGGATCATCATATACGTCGTGGCATGATGACCCGTACCAAAACTCATTTTTGGGGTGATGACAATCTCGTGCTGTACTCCTTTCACCGGGTCGTGAAAGTCTGCCCGTATCGCTACAAACTCATCGACGATCACCGGTTGAAAATTGGATTCCCATACTTCGTTCCAGTTCGTTTCTTCGATAACGGATTTAGAAAATTGTACACAGTTGCGGGTTGCTATTTCATTTATTACTTCTTCGTTAAAATCATCAGCAGGAATAAATGCCTTCAGTATATTATCATTTTCTTCAAATCCTTCATATCCTGCTTCACTCAATTCAGCTACCAGTATTGCAGATTGATCGGCAGATATATTTTCAAAAAGAAGCTGTATATAATTATTCATATTTTCCTGATTAATTCTTGTGTGTATTCCTATGTATCTATGTGCCTATGTGGTAAAAAACAGTCTTGCGTAATCTTTACCACATAGGCACATAGATACATAGGAATACACACATAGGGATCATTAAAATAAAATAACCCCGCATGGGGGTTATTATGTATTCTTTTGCTGGTGATTCAGTTTAGTTATTCTCCCCTCTCTGCGGTTCCGATCTTTGTTCAGGTTTTGGAATCAACACCTTTCTTGACAATTTAAATTTACCTGTCTTCGGATCTGTACCGATCAGTTTTACTTTAAACTTATCTCCTTCTTTCACGATACCATCAAGGGTTTCCAGTCTCTTCCAGCTTATTTCACTGATATGGACGAGACCTTGTTTACCAGGCAGGAATTCAACAAAAGCACCGAATGGCATCACTGATTTTACAGTTGAATCGTATACGTCTCCCACTACAGGAACGGCTACGATACCTTTGATCCATGCTTCTGCTTTCTGTACGCCTTCTTTATTAACGCCAAACACGCTTACTTCACCCATATTGTTCACTTCCTCAATATTGATGGTAGTGCCTGTCTCACGCTGCATTTCCTGGATGATCTTTCCGCCGGGTCCGATCACTGCACCGATGAATTCACGCTCGATATACATTTTGATCATACGTGGTGAATGCGGCTTTACTTCGTTTCTTGCTTCCGGTATGCAATTATACATCGCATCGAGAATATGCAAACGGCCACGCCGTGCCTGGTCAAGCGCCTGCTGCATTACTTCCATTTTCAATCCGTCTACTTTGATATCCATCTGTACACCACAAATGCCATCTCTGGTGCCGGTTACTTTAAAATCCATATCTCCCAAATGATCTTCATCACCAAGAATATCCGATAGAATTGCAAATTGATCTCCTTTGG
>CAMLGR010000212.1 GCA_946479615.1 uncultured Bacteroidota bacterium
CTGCCTGTGTCCGTTTTTCCTTTGCCAACAGTCTTCCCAAAATCGAAGAAGCCTGGAAGAGGATAAAGGCGGCGCTGGCGAAACTGAAGTAAAGCGGTGTTAGGTTTTAAATGTTAGATGTGAAGTGATCTTCATTTAACATCAGCTTTACAGGGAAAGAATAGAGCAGCGCTAACGAACCGAAATAAAAAAGTGAAGGTGTTAGATTTTAAATATTAGGTTTTAGATGAAGATAACCTAAAACCTAACATTTAAAATTTAACACCTTTCTTAAAATCGGATAACGGTTATTTTTTCTTTCCGTTATTGAACATGTATCCGATAGAGATACCAAAATGTTTTGTGTGGAATTTAGCATCTTCACCAACCAGATCTTCACTCATGATGTTGCTTAATCCATGTGTGTAATTGGTAGTCAGGGTCAGTCCGCTGGCGAACTGGTATCCTAAGATCGCATTCACGCCCATTTCAAATCTTTTTAAAGTAGCATCATTGCCATCTTCTTTCTTGTACATGTCAACATCTTCGTCATCATCATCGAATGGTTTGTATTTAGAGCTCAACCCATAAGAGATATTCGGACCTGCGCCTGCGAAGAAACCATTGTTATGGTATAAGAAATTGATAGGAAGGTCTACGCTGATTGTCTGAATGTCTCCTTCTCCGAGAAACAGCAAAGAACCTGGTTTGTAAACGAACAACAGGTTAGGTTGAATCGAGAATTTATCAGAGAAGCTGATGTCGGCTACGCCGCCAACAATAGCGCCGATTTTAGAACCGTCGATAGTTGCCTTGGCCTCGTCGCTTTTAATGTGAATACCAAAACTGCTTTCCTGGATACCAGCTTTGATACCGAAGGTTGTTTTCTGGGCTTGAGCAGCTGCACCTGTAATAACCAGGGCAGACAGGATAACGATAACTTTTTTCATGAGTTAAATGGTTTTTTATTTCCGGGAGCAAAAGAAATACTATTCGTTATACCACGCAAGTGTAAATGAAAGATTTACCACAAAGTGGTATAAGAATGAGCAAAAACCAATAAACTGTTGTAGTTAAATTACCCGCTTTTGGTTAGTAAAAATTCGTGCAAACGGATTACCTGCGGAATCAATAAAGATTGCTCGTCATTTGTGATAACTGCATCACATAATTTCATCTTCATTTCTTCGTCGATCTGCCGGTTCATGCGGGCCTGTACCTCTTCACGGGA
The DNA here is from genome assembly GCA_946479615.1 of uncultured Bacteroidota bacterium. The sequence goes on from CAMLGR010000212.1 coordinate 1,211, forward strand.
GATTTTATCGCGATCCATAGTGCGTTTGATACGCAGGGCCGCGGGTGCATATACACCAATTACATAATCTAAAAATTCCGCTGATCCGCTTTCAAAAACAAGAGCCGCTTCTTTCAAGACATACGGAGCCCGTTGTTGCTGCATCCAGCGGTTTGCATCGTTAATAGTAGCAGGATGGGTGAGAGAGTTGAGAAGAAGCAACTGGTCGGGATTATTAAAAACGATCCGCGCGATATGTGCGCGGTTCAATATACCATTGATATAACTTTCTTTTCCAAAATGCCTTGTGATGGAGGCAACAAGATCTTTATCCTCATTCATTAATCGTTTGGCAGCATCATCAGCATAGTAAACAGGAATGCTGAGTGTTTCAAACACTTTGGCAACTGTGCTTTTACCGCTGCCGATACCACCTGTTATGCCGACTTTAAGCATGCTATGCAAAGTTAAAAGGTTGTTTACGTTGAACTATCGTCAATCCGTAAACAACCTTCTACTTTTGTTTATCTGTATTTTCAGAAATACTATTTCTTTTCAGGAACTGTTTTATTCAAAGCAGCTGTCCAGTCCATGCTGATCGCTGATTTTTCAATCTTGATATAGCTGCCGGGACTTGTTTCGATATTCAATGTTCCGTCTTCGTTTACTTTATTGATCGTACCATGAATACCTGCGATCGTAACGATCCTTTCACCTTTTTGCAGGTCCTCGATAAATTTTTTCTGATTCTTGGCGCGTTTGGCCTGTGGACGTATAAAGAATAACCAGAAAACAACGATCATACCTCCCAGGAAAATCATGCTGGTCCAGTTTCCGAAAGGTCCTGCCGCTTTTTGTCCACCGGCTTGTAACAAATAAATGTAATCCATGTTTTTTTTGATTTTGTATTTTATTACCGTCACCCTTTAATAAGGGTCTTTATGTGAAATTATTTTTTCTCTACTTCCACCTTGAACTTCAAGATCCATTGCTGGTCGGGATTGGTGTTGGCTTTTACTGTGATATACTTTTCATTCAAACCCAAACGGCCACCGCTGTTGAATTTTGCGCGGATCACGCCCTGCTCACCGGGAAGAAAAGGCTTTTCAGGTTTTTCGGGAACCGTGCAACCGCAACCAGGCACTACATCCTGGATCACGAGATTCTTGTCACCCGAATTTTTAAACCGGTAGCTTACATCTACCACATCTCCATCTTTTACTTTGCCTAAATCCAGGGAAGTGGTGTCAAGCCATTGAATAGTAGTAAAATTGGCTGAATCAATAATAGAACTGTCTTTCTGTGCTTTGGTCAGGTCACCAGTTGCACTTTTTTGATCCGCTGACTGGCAGGCTGCCAGCATTGCCGCAAGGCATACGAAAAGGACTGTTTTTTTCATCGCATTTGTCTTTAGGAGTTGCAAATGTAGAGAAAAGCTGACAGATAAGCGGTTACTGGGCCTTCTTGTAATCCACCTTCTGCATCTTTCCCTGTTGTACCAGGTCTTTATGGATATTATCCAGGATGCCGTTTACAAACTGGCCGCTTTGCTGTGTGCTGTAGTCTTTAGCCAAGTCAATGTATTCGTTTATAGTCACTTTGGGAGGAATCGTTTCAAAATAAAGAAATTCCGACACACCCATTTTCATCAATATCATATCCAGTTGGGCGATACGTTCGGGATCCCAGTTTTTCAGGCGGGGGATAATAATCTCCTGCAGATGCTGATCCTTATCAATAACGGCCTGTAGTAATTCTTTGGCAAATTCTTTTTTATCGCTGCCCAGGAAATTATTGAACTGGTAAGTGCCTGGTTTTTGTAAATAGCCTACGAGCAATTGCACCACCATTTCACCATCATCGTTCCAGTTGGGGAAATTATCTTCAATGTGTGAAACAAAAATTTCGTTGGCCAGCAAAAGGTCATTCAATATAAACTCGAGTATTTTCTTTTCTTCCTGTTTGTCTCTTGCCTGGGTAGCGATATATGTTTTGTATTCCGGTTTCCGGATTAATTCCTGGTATACCTGTTTCACGAGTTCTGTACCGCCGGTCTGCGACTGCCGCAGGATCACTTCCGGTTTCAGTTTCGTGAATTGTTCTTTTAATGCAGGATCTTCCAGCATTTTCCAGAGCAATTCATTGCCGGCGAGTTTGGTATTTACATTCAGGTCTTCAGCAGAGGGCAGGTGTTTGCCGGCACGTTTATGCGCTTCTGTTTCCGCATATCGCGCTACTTCTGTCAGAAACCATATTAAATAAATAAGGAGAGAACGTGTATCGTCAAGGTGGGCTTGCAATGTTTTCTGCGGCTCACCGGGTTTCACTTCTTTGTCAAGCGCGGCCAGGGTGTAAAGGGTTTGCATCACTTTTACCCGGATATTTCTTCTGCTGATCATTTTGAAAAGAACATTGAAAAGCAAAAGTAAATAAGAAACGGATAAATAAGAAATAAGGAATAAGAAATAAGGAATGAGAAAGTAACAGGCTGCTGCTTGACTTTCTCATTCCTTATTTCTTATTCTTAAGACTATTCCTTCACAAATTTCACCGTATATATTTCCCCGCTTGTCTGCACCTGCAACACATACGTCCCGCTGCTGAGATTGCTGACATTGACAGACTGGCTGCGCTGGATAAAACCATGCTCTTCCTGTTTGACCAGTTTTCCTTCCAGGGAGAATATTTTCAGTGCCACATGCGAAGAAGGAGTAGCTACTTCAACGATCATCCTGTCTTTAACAGGATTTGGATAAGCCTGTACCGCATTTATTTTACCATCAAAGGTTACTGCGATAACACGGCTGTAGGTTGTTTTACCATCTTTATCGATTTGTTTCAAACGATAATAGTTAACGCCTTTGGCCGGCAGGTTATCCGTAAACGTATAATACTGGTCCGATGTGGAATTGCCACGGCTTTCCTGTGAACCGATCTTGTAATAAGTGCTGACATCCTTACTGGTTTCAATTTCAAAATGATCATTATTCAGCTCGGTTGCCGTTTTCCAGTCAAGGCGAACGGTATTCCCTTCTTTACGTCCTTCGAAAGATACAAGGGTAACAGGAAGTACACTGCTGCCGGGTATACCGATACTGAAACCGGAGAAACCGGTGTTGTTGAAATCACCCGTAACCACATAATCAGTACCAAATGCCGTATTCGATGCGTTCACGGTAGTGATGTCTGCGATATGCGGAGCAGAAGGAGTTACATCAGGAATATAAAATCCATTGGAAACTTTTACCACTTTAGCCGCTGAAATGCTTTGCGTGGTCGCCGTTTGCCAGCCATTGATCTCTGCCTGTGTATAATAAAGACCGATTTGATAATGCCCGGTGCTGGTATTATTCGTGGGAATGACCCTGAATGATTTCGAAGCCAGGTAATTCGCTGTGGCACTGTTCCAGAACTGTGCAGAGCTGCTGCCCGTCCTGTCGATACTTACCTGCGTACATCCATAATCAAAACTGGTCAGGTTGGTGATCCTTGCCATTGTTTGACCGGAAGGAGAATAGAAATAAACATCAGCGTTGGGTCCCAGGTGTTGCGAAAGTGAAGTCACTGTAGTCGTCGCTACCGGGTTGCCGGGATTTCCAAAGGTGATCCGGGCGATTGGTTTAATGCCCAGTGTAAAGCCACCCACACTACTGAATGCCTGGCCGCAATTGATACCTGACTGGTACATGGTATTCGCCTGCGAAGAAGTACCGCCATCCGAATAGCCAACTATATTGTCGATCGCATCGCCTGCTGCTGCAGAGCCATTGTCAAAACATACTTCGAAGACCAGGTTGCTGGCACCGTTCCAGGCAAACGGGGTATCAAAGGTGAAATTGTTCCAGCCGTTTACGGTATTATAAGAAGCAAGGGTTTTCACGGTTGTCATGGAAGGAACCGTTACTACGGCATCGAGAAGGTAAGGTACAGACGTGGTTCCTGCTTTAATAGAAAGATTGGTAAAGGCGCGGGTACTTGCTTTGATCAGGTTAAAGGAAATGCCGGTAATCGATCCGGCTACTACGCCTGCTGCGGTCAGTTCCGACGCTTTGTACAATATGTTGGTACGCTGGCTTTGGATACGGGCATCGAAAGTGGGAGGATTCAATGAATAAGTAGCGGTGCCCAGGTTGCCGGTACCGGTTGTGCCCGGAACAATCGGCGCCACATCGTTATCGGTGATAGTGATCGTAAGGGTTTGTTTACCGTTACCCAATACGGCATTGCCACCACCATTATTCACGGTAAAATTCAGGGTAAAGCTTTCTGTTCCGTCCACAATGGCATCATCATAAATACGGATAGTAAATGTCTGGTTTGCATGACTACCCGTTGGGAAATTAACCACTTTGCTCGGGGAAGTAAAATTGCCATTGGTGGTAATATCGAAATCAACCCCTTCGGTAGCAGTGCCTCCACCCATTACAGCCAGGGTAGCAGTGGCAGCTACACTCGGATTGTTACCGATGGTCATATTGAAGGTATAATCGCGGTAAGAACGGCAGCCGGTAATAGCGGCCGTATTCTCCGTCATACCATCTGCACTTAATTCAAAATTAATCTTTGGAGTACATTGGGTACCACCCATATAAGTGGGCGTGGCACCAAGCGATGTAGCAAGACTTGCCCGCGAAGGAAGTGTCATAGCCGCTAATGCCCTTGCTTTCTGACCGGCAGTAAACAAGGTAAAGCAGCTGGTATAATTCATATAATTATGTTCGGTATTGATGCTGTAGGTGCCGCCGCATACGGTATTGGCACCGGTA
>CAMLGR010000213.1 GCA_946479615.1 uncultured Bacteroidota bacterium
GCTGTAAACACTCTTCGCCCAGTGTATACTTGTTGAAAACAAAACTTATGTCAATGGCAGTAATCACTGCTGAATCGAGACGTTTGATCTCATCAGCGATCAATCCTTTTTCACTTAATGTCTGGTGATTGATATAAGGCGCACCGGCAAACGTACCGGAGCCCACTGCATATTTGATGATAGCATCGGTTTCTTTTGCTGTATATCCCAGGTTTTTCAGGGCCACGGGTACAGACTGGTTGATGATCTTGAAATAACCACCACCCGAAAGTTTCTTGAATTTCACCAATGCAAAATCAGGTTCTACTCCTGTTGTATCACAATCCATGATCAGGCCGATCGTACCTGTAGGTGCAATAACAGTAGCCTGTGCATTGCGATAGCCATATTTTTCTCCAAGCTCTACTGCATCATCCCATGCTTTGCAGGCAGCTTTCAGCATATAATCAGGACAATGTTCTGCTTTGATGCCCTGTGGCTTCAGGCTCAGCATTTCATATTCATCAGCATCATACGCAGCCAGCCGGTGATTACGCATGACGCGCATCATGCTTTCTTTATTTTCCTGGTAACGCGGGAATGCACCAAGTACAGCCGCCATTTCCGCTGATGTTTTATAAGAAATACCTGTCATGATCGCTGTGATCGCTCCGGCAATCGCCCTTGCATCTTCACTGTCGTAAGGGATACCGCTGACCATGAGTAAGGTACCGAGATTGGCATACCCCAATCCCAGTGTTCTGTATTCATAACTCAATTGCGCTACTTCTTTGGAAGGGAACTGCGCCATCAATACGGATATTTCGAGTACAACTGTCCACAAACGGCAATTGTATTCGTACCCTTCTATATCAAAATGATTTTTTTCTGAATCATAGAATTTCATCAGGTTGGCCGATGCCAGGTTGCAGGCCGTATTGTCCAGGAACATGTATTCGCTGCAGGGATTGGAAGCCCTGATCTCACCACCGGCAGGACAGGTATGCCATTCGTTGATCGTGGTATTGTATTGAGTGCCCGGATCGGCGCAACGCCAGGCTGCATACGCGATCTTGTTCCATAATTCGCGGGAAGGAACTTTCTTCATCACGCGACCGTCCATGCGGCCTGTCAGTTCCCAATCCTCTCCTGCTTTTAATTTATCAAAGAAAGCATTAGGGATGCGAACGGAATTATTTGAATTCTGACCGCTTACTGTTTTATACGCTTCTCCTTCATAATCGGAAGCATAACCGGCAGCGATCAATGCACTTACTTTCTTTTCTTCTTCTACTTTCCAGTCGATGAAATCAACGATCTCGGGGTGATCCAGGTCAAGGCACACCATTTTGGCGGCCCGCCGGGTAGTACCACCGGATTTGATAGCGCCGGCAGCGCGGTCACCGATTTTCAGGAAGCTCATCAATCCGCTGGATGTACCTCCTCCACTTAATTTTTCACCTTCCCCACGCAGGTTGGAATAATTGGTACCCACCCCTGAACCATATTTGAAAATACGCGCTTCACGCACCCACAGGTCCATGATACCACCATCATTTACCAGGTCATCATCCACGCTCAATATGAAACAGGCATGTGGCTGTGGACGCTCGTAAGCGGAAGTAGATTTTTTCAGTTCGCCATCCACCGGGTCTACATAATAGTGCCCCTGTGGTTTTCCTTTGATGCCATAGCTTTCATACAAACCGGTATTGAACCATTGCGGGCTGTTAGGCACACACATCTGGTTGAGGATGGAAAATACCAGTTCTTCATAAAACACCTGGGCATCTTTGGCAGAAGCAAAGTATCCATACTTCTCGCCCCATACACGCCAGCAGTTGGCGAGACGATGAGCTACCTGTTTGGCAGATGTTTCGCGACCGAGGCTGCCATCGGGTTGTGGCACTCCTGCTTTTCTGAAATATTTCTGGGCTAATATATCCGTAGCAATCTGGCTCCACTGTTTGGGAACCTCTACGTTATTCATTTCAAACACTGTCTCGCCGGAAGGATTCCTGATCACCGACGTTCGGTAATCATACTCGAAAAGGTCAAATACACTCACTGCATCGTTCGTAAAGCGACGATGAAACTGCAGCCCGCTTTTAGCAGACGACTTTTGATTAACCATAACTGTAAAGAATTTAACGGGTCCTTGTCCTTAGTTCCAAAAAATCCTCTCTGGGAGAGTGGCGCTTACGAAAATATTTTTTACTACTCTATTTTCAAACGCGCAAATATTAACATTGTGTGGATAAGGAAACACAAAATAAAGGAAGCTCTTTCCTGTATTGCGTTACGGGATTTCTGCACATCTATAATTACCGATATAGGACAAATTTTTTTTGGTAAAGTCCATATATACTATTAATAATTTATTAACATGAAGATTGCCCTATGAAACTTCTGTTTCTGCTTTACGATTCCTTATAAAAGAAGAATATACTTAGTTCTATGCGCCCCTCCGTGTCTCCTCCGTGGCCCTCTGGGTATAACTCCTTTAAAAGAGTTTCAATTGATAAGTTATTCTTATAATGCTTTAATCCGATACCTTACTCCTTGAGTTGTACGCAGAGGGCCACGGAGGAGACACAGAGGGCCACAGAGGTTTTATGGAGGGGAATTGGTTAAATACCTTATTTTACATCCATCAGCCAGAGGCACTTCGTACATCTGAACCTATTTCCGCCTATAATCCTTTCTAACTGGAAAACTTTTTGCATTTTTGCAATAACCAACCGTTACCGGATGAAGTCAATTATCTATCAATCAATTACAGACAAGAAGAAGCAGGGTAAAAAAGCCTTTGCCGTGTTGATCGACCCCGATAAGGTAAATGCAGCTGTACTCGATGAATTGATTGAATTATCTGTTTCCGCCAAGGTTGATTATTTCCTGGTCGGTGGCAGCCTGGTGATCTCCAATCACCTCGATGAATGTGTAAAGCACATCAAGCAAAACTGCTCTATTCCTGTTACACTTTTCCCCGGCAGCCCTTCACAGATCAGCCGGTATGCCGATGCACTTCTATATCTTTCTCTTATATCGGGTCGCAACCCCGAATTGCTGATCGGTCAGCATGTGGTCTCTGCCCCTTTTGTACGTCAAAGCGGGCTTGAAATCATGCCGACCGGTTATATCGTTATTGATGGCGGTGCGCCAACCACGGTCTCCTATATCAGTAATGCAGCGCCTGTACCGGCGGATAAAAGCGAGATCGCCATGTGCACCGCTATGGCCGGTGAAATGCTGGGTATGAAACTGATTTATATGGATGCCGGAAGCGGGGCCAAACGGCCAATTTCAGAACACATGATCGAAGCGGTGGCAAAAAACATTTCATTGCCCCTTATTATCGGGGGTGGCATCACCGATCCTGAAAAAGCCTATCTCAATTGTAAAGCGGGCGCCGATGTGATCGTAGTAGGAAATGCGATCGAAAAGAATTCATCCCTTATAAAAGAAATGAGCGCAGCAGTACATTCTGTGGCTGTCAGGATTATTTGATGTACGATGTACGACAGTCTGACAATTGCAGGTCTGTCGTACATCGTACACATCATTTCAGTTCATCTATCTTCACTCTCGTGGGCGTTTCTTTACCTGCTATAATGCTCCGGGAACTTAATGCGATCGATTTGATGATCATGGCCATATTCTCCAGGTCGAGCGTTGACACTTCATCACTTACTTTATGATAATTGGGTTCGCTATCCATTTTGGAAGTAGAGATGGTATGTGCAGGCACCCCCAATGCAGCGAGTGTGGCATTGTCCGAACGGAAAAATAAATTTTGTTGCGGGTAAGGATCAGGATAAAAATTAAAACCAGTTCCTTCGAGGTTTTTTTGAAGCATGGCGCCCATATCGGTTCTTTCATATCCGGTGATATACGCCGAATTCTTTCCCCACTTGCTTTCTGTACCGATCATTTCAATATTGAACATGGCCATGACTTTGGCCGGATCAAACTGGTTGGAAAAATAACGTGCGCCGAAACCGCCCGATTCTTCACCGGTAAAGGCAGCGAAGATGATCGTGCGTTCATTGTTCTTTAATTGTTTGAAATATTTTGCCAGCAATATCACGGCAGTAGTACCGGCTGCATCATCGTTGGCGCCATTGAAGATGGAATCTTCTCCATTTGTACCATGCGCTACACCAATATGATCGTAGTGACCGGAGAAGATGACGTATTCGTCCTTTTTACTTTTACCGGGCAGTATGCCTACCACATTGGCCAGCTTTTGTTCGGTGACCTGGTTCATCACATCCAGTTTGATACTGGAAGGAATCGCCGTTCCCAATACAAAAACAATATTGTTGTCTGCTTTGAATAAATTTTGTTTGGCTGAACGCAAACGCGAAAACCGTTTTGCAAAACTGGTATCAACCGTTACCCATACATTTCTTTTATAGCCCAGCCATTTGGCGATCTCTGCCCGGTAGTTACTGCCGGCAGCGATCATTCCTTTTTCATAGCCTGATGCATCGGTGATGCTTACCTGCGGCTGGGAAGTGATGATAATAACGTTCTGCGGATCGATGACGGTATCGTTCACAATAGCGGTCATCGATACCTGTTTGGCATTGACCATTGAAAAATTCTGCCGGTAGGTTTTAGCGCCTGCGGGCAATTGCAGGCCAGCCGCTTTAAATTCAGAAGCAATAAAATCAGCTGCTTTGTCTATTTCGGGTGAGAAGATCGCGCGGCCCTTCATTTGGTCCGATGCCAGTACTTTTTCTATCCGTTCTGCTTCCTTTGCATTGATGATCTTATCGACATTTACCTGCTGCGCGCATAAAAAAGAGGTTATTGTTGTCAATAACCCCGCCATGAATGTTCTTTTCATTTTGGTGTTTTTCTAATATTAAATACACGGATGACCAGCTTAAGATGATTTTCAAATTACTTTCGCTATATCATAGCAGTATCAATCTGTGAAATCGTATTTGATCTTATGATCTGTGTTACAAACTCATCATTTCTTTAAACTTCACTGTCTGTCTCCGGCTCACTTCGATCTTCTCTCCTCCTTTCAACTCGAGCAATAACCCGCCATTGAAATAAGGTTCTATTTTTTCTATCAATCGCAGGTTCACAATATGTTTTCTATTTGCCCGGAAGAAAAATTTTTCATCCAGTCTTTCTTCCAGTGCATTCAGCGATTTTAAGATCAGTGGTTTGTTGGGACCAAAAAATACTTTTGCATAATTGCCCACGCTTTCAAACAAGCGGATATCACTGAGTTTTACAAACCAGCACCGTTCGCCATCTTTTACAAATACCTGGTCATTCTCACCCAGTACACTATTATTGGTAAACTCCCCGGTTGGCTTGATTTCTTTTGCTTCGCCCTGTTGCAGTTTCAGGATCGCATCAGCCAGGCGTTTGGGTTCGATGGGCTTCAGCAAATAATCGAGGGCATTGACTTCAAATGCTTTTAATGCAAACTCATCATAGGCGGTAGTGAAGATCACCTGCGGAGAACGTTCCAGTTGTGATAACATATCAAATCCCGTTTTACCGGGCATCTGGATATCCAGGAAGATCAGGTCGGGCTGGTGGCTGTCTATTTTTTCGATACCTTCCTCTGCATTAGCCGCTTCGTCCACCACTTCAACTTCCGGAAATTCCTGTAATAATTTTCTGAGCTCGGCTCTTGCCAGGCGTTCATCGTCAATAATGATTGCTCGCATGTGAATGTGTGTTTTAATGATCCGCTCCCGCTACTGGTATTGATACTCTCGCTTCTACAAGACTGGGAGTGGTCTGCTTTATTTCAAATTTAGCTTTATTTCCATATAAAAGACCCAGGCGCATGGTGGTACTGGACAACCCAAAACCTTCTTTATTGACATATCCGTTCAGGTGCCCGGTATTCTGCACACAGAGTTCATGAAAATTATCAGCCAGTGTGGAAATTACCCTTACTACCCCACCCTGGATCTGTTTGCTGA
>CAMLGR010000214.1 GCA_946479615.1 uncultured Bacteroidota bacterium
CAAGCTCTACCGCTTGCACCCAACGCACTGAATAAAACAAGTGTGGAAGCAATGATTGAGAAGCTGAAGGAAGGGAAAGATATTAATTAGTGGAGTGTGGGATTATGAATTCAGAATTTATAATTAAGAATTAAGAATGGTTTCACTAATTATAGTAAGTGATCCTTGATAAAAATAAGAATGGCCTTGCTGTTATAGTAAGGCCATTCTGAATTCATAATTCTGAATTCATAATTTTTTCTCTCTCTAATTACAGCCCAGAATCTCGCACAACTTATTCTCCAGGTCCGGTCCTCTTAAATTCTTCGCTACTATCCTTCCATCCGGACCGATCAGGAAGTTTTGTGGTATGCTTTGCACTTTATATTGTACAGCTACCGCATTGTTCCAGAACTGGAGATCACTGACATGTGTCCAGGTAAGGTTATCGGTATGAATAGCCTGCAGCCATTTGTCTTTCTGCCCGGGCCTGTCAAGCGATACACCCAGGACGGTGAAATTTTTCTCTTTGAATTTATTATAGGTAGTGACCACGTTCGGATTTTCGGCCCGGCAGGGACCGCACCAACTGGCCCAGAAATCAATCAATACATATTTACCGCGGAACGAAGACAGGGAAACAGGATTACCTAAGGTATCTGTCTGCGTAAAATCAATGGCTGTACTTCCTATCGCGGTGATCTTTGCTTCAGCGATCGTTTCTTTCAAATAAATACCATACATATTCTGCACGGCAGAAGGTTGCAATTGATTTAACCGGGTTTCAGCCAGCAATATATCGTCTTTCAACTGCATCGTAGCTGCGATCAGGAAAGCACTGACTGCGGATCCACGGTGATTCAGGATAAATACATCGATCTGCTTTTGAATGGAATCCACCAGTGAAAGAGATGCTCGCATGAGACTATCCGATCCCCCGGTATATTGCGCCTGCTGGTTGAGCTTCACCAGTTTTTCAAATAAGGGATTGAACGTCTTTTTAAATGTCGAAAAATCTTTGCTGACCGGCGAACCTGTGATGCTGATCTTATCGGGGTTGGCAATATCACCCGTAATTTTCACAGTTGAATTATCGATAAAGGTCATTACGTTTTTAGTATTGCCAAACCATACATTCACCAGTGCTGGTTCTTTCAATTCGCCCTTCATTGTAAACACGCCGGTCTTCACTTTACCGGAAGCTAATGTATCGGTTGGTTTGTTGGCGTCGACGATTGAGACCAGGGTTCCTTCTTTCACTCCTTTCACCTTACCGGTGACTACCAGTTTGTTTTGAGCGGCCCCGAAAAGAGGCAGGAATAATAAAAATAATGCACGGCTTTTCATGTACGCTGTTTTGAACGATTTAAGTCTGTAAAGATAATTTCTTTTACCGAGTGTAAAAGCCGGTCATTAACCAATGATACCTTTAAGGAATTGTTTAACAGTATTTTCCTCATTTACACTGTTTTCCAGCGCTTTGATAAAGGCGGTTCCGATAATAGCGCCGTTCGCCGCCCGGCAGGCATCCTCAAAAGTGAATTTATCCCGTATTCCAAATCCTACCAGGACAGGATTTTTCAGTTTCAGAGCTTTTAATTTCTGGAGATAGGCTTGTACATCGGTCATGTTTTTATCGCTTCCTGTAGTGGAAGAAGAAGAGACTGCATATAAAAAACCGCTGCTCATGGCATCCAGTTTCTGAACACGTCCGGGAGATGTTTCCGGTGTAACCAAAAAGATAAAATCCAATCCATATTTTTTGATCACGGCGCCATATTCCATTTCAAATTCATATTCAGGCAGGTCCGGAAGGATCAATCCATCCACTCCTGCGGCGGCAGCATCGGCACAGAATTTTTCAAAGCCATATTGAAGAACAGGATTCATATATCCCATCAGTATTACAGGAACTGTTATCGTTGCAGCACCGGCCTTACGCATATCTTTCACCTGTTCGAAAAGCTTTTGTATAGTAATACCATTGGCAAGTGCAATCGAACTGCTATGCTGGATGACAGGCCCATCGGCGAGAGGATCGCTGTAAGGCATTCCCAGTTCGATCAGATCCGCGCCGTTGTCCTGTAATGCTTTCATTACTTTACGTGTGCTGTCAAGATGCGGGTAACCCGCTGTGCAATAAATATTAAGTACGCGTTCTTTTTTCCTTGCAAACAAATCAGTGATCCTGCTCATGCCAGTTATTTTTGAGACGGTGTTATAGTGTACGTATCCCCGCCGATGGTTAAAAACCGGTAAGGAGGATAACTATCGATATCCAGGGTGATGTGAAATACAGCGGTAGGTTGCCCTTCTGTTGCTTCTTTGAAATTTACCAGCACCGTATCTCCTCTTCGTTCAGAAGTAAGCTGTTCTTTATTAAAATCGGTGCGCAGGCATTTTTCAAATTCATAGCGCTCACCACCGAAGTTGGAGATCATGCGAAAATATGCCTGTTGTTCGTTGCAATTGTCAGACACCTTTTCAAATTTCAGCTTATGATTGACAAAAGGCTTGCGGTTACAACTGCAGATGATCAGTGTAAATAAGAAAACAACAATTTTATTCATGATTCATTTTTTTCATGTACGTAGCAAGGTCCTTGTCGCCTCTTCCGCTCAGGCATATTACTACTTTATCCGAGGATTTGAATTTCAATTGATTTAATGCAGATAAAGCGTGAGCCGTTTCGAGGGCAGGGATAATACCTTCCAGTTTCGCCAGTTGAAACGCCGCCTCCAATGCTTCTTCATCTGTTGCACTTAAGAACGTACCACGGCCACTCTTGAATAAATGTGCATGCAATGGGCCGATACCCGGGTAATCCAGCCCGGCAGAAATACTATGCGGTTCCACTACCTGTCCATCTTCCGTTTGCATCACCAGGCTTTTACTGCCATGCAACACGCCTGTTTTTCCCAATTGAGTAGTAGCAGCGCTCATGCCGGTATTCACACCTAATCCTGCTGCTTCCACGGCTATTAATTGCACATCCGTTTCGCCAAGGAAATGATAGAAGGCACCCGCTGCATTACTTCCACCACCTACACAGGCCATCACGTGAGTAGGCAATTCATTACCAGTTTTCTCTTTTAATTGTTTCCTTGTTTCCTCACTGATCACACTTTGAAAACGAGCGACCATATCCGGATAAGGATGTGGCCCCACCACACTGCCGATGATATAATGCGTATCATTCGGATTATTGATCCAGTCGCGGATCGCTTCATTGGTAGCATCCTTTAATGTCTTGCTGCCACTGGTAGCCGGGATCACCGTAGCGCCCAGCATTTTCATTCTGGCCACATTGGGCGCCTGCCGCTCGATATCTTTTTCTCCCATATATACAATGCACTCCACTCCTTTTAGTGCACACACAGTAGCCGTTGCCACGCCGTGCTGTCCTGCACCGGTTTCTGCGATAATTCTTTTTTTCCCTAGTCGTTCAGCCATCAATATCTGCCCGATCGTATTATTGACCTTATGTGCACCTGTATGACAGAGGTCTTCACGTTTCAGATAAATAGTGGCCCCAAATTGCTTACTCAACCGGCTGGCCAAAAATAACGGCGTGGGCCGTCCTACATAATCACGCAACAGTTCCTGGAACTCCTTCTGAAAAGAAGCTTCGTGCATGATCGACAGGTAACGTGATTTCAATTCTTCCACGTTTCGGTGCAACATTTCAGGAATATAAGCGCCTCCAAACTGTCCATAGTATCCCTGTGCATCCGGTTTCTGATATGATTGTGTTGTCATGGTATTTACTTTTATGCGAAAAACTATAACGCAACTATGAATAATGAATGGTGAATAGAACATACGAAGAAAACTCAGCGATTACACACCATTCACTATTCACCATTGACCATTCACTTCCTCAAGTTCTTACAAAACGTTTCTACTTTCACCATATCCTTTACACCGGCAGCTATTTCAAACCGGCTGTTAATATCAACAGCAAATAATTTTTTAGCTTCTTCCTTCGCTGCAAACTCATGGAGTTTTTGCTCATCACCGGGCTCGATGCCTCCGCTTAAGAAAAACAGTTTATCGATAACAATACCTTCCAGCATCTTCCAGTTGAATTTCTTACCCGTACCACCGTATCCTGATCCCAGTGTATCGAACATATACATATCGCTGTTATCATGATAAGGACGAAGCATCCATTCTACCGGATCATTATCGGATAAACGGAAGGCTTTTATCGTGGTTACATAATTGGCCACCCGTTCACAAAACCGCTCCGTTTCATCGCCGTGCAATTGTACCATATCGAGACGGTACATTTCTACGGTCTTCATGAGCTTATCATAGTCCTCATTGACAAAAACGCCCACTTTGGCAATTCTGCCCCCGATTTTCCTCATTTTTTCCGGACTGATCTTGGCTCCTACATACCGGGGCGATTTATCATAAAAGATAAATCCTGCCAGGTCAACACCCATATCATCAAGCGCATTCACCTGTTCAGGCAATGTCATTCCGCAAACCTTGATCCGTCCCTTAAATACAGGGACAGGCATTTTCTGATTGTTTGTTGATTCGCTCATGTTAAGACCAGTTAAGTTTTAATTAAACTGGCAAACGTATCGTTATAAATATATTCTGTCACCCCCGCCATGCTTCTTTAGAAACAAAGGGAAGTCTTTTTACAAAATCTGCAAATGCCGTTGCCGGATCAGTCGCTTTCATAAATGTTTCACCAATCAGGAAACCCCGGAAACCATGCTCCCTGAACAATGTTATATTCTCCGTGGAACTGATGCCGCTTTCCGCGATCTTCACCTTATCCGCTGGTATTTTTTTTGCCATAGCCAGGCTTCTCTCGATATCTACTTCAAATGTCTTCAGGTTACGGTTATTGATCCCTACCAGTTCTGTTTCTTCGCAAACATGCTCCAGTTCATCTTCGCCATGAAGTTCCAACAAAACTTCCAATCCCAGGTTCCGGGCAAAAACAGCCAGCCTTTTTGTTTGTGCAGGTGACAGGCAAGCTGCGATCAGTAATATCGCATCGGCACCAATACTTTTTGCTTCTACAAGCTGATACTCATCAATAATAAATTCTTTTCGTAATAAGGGAATGTCATTTACCCTGGCGGCCAGCAGATCATGATCGCTGCCTCCGAAAAAATGTTCATCTGTCAACACAGACAACCCGGACGCCCCGTGTGCAGTATAAGCATTAGTGATATTTACCACATCGGCTGTTGCATTGATCAGTCCTTTGGAAGGAGATTTGCGCTTAAATTCAGCGATAATGCCTGTTTTTGTTGCATCCAGCAATGAATTTTTCAGGGAAAAGGCTCTTCGTGAAAAGAAGGGCGAGCTTTCCAGTTCGGCAATACTCTTTTCGGTCTTTCTCCGTTTGACAACTTCTTTTTTATATTCTATTATGGTATCTAAAATATTCATAGTTATTGCAGGCTGACCAGTTTTTGTAATGAATTATAGGCTTTGCCGCTTTCAAGGCTTTCCACAGCTGCATGATAGGCATCATCATAGGTCTTACAATTACCGGTACAATGAAGCGCCATCGCTGCATTGGCCAGTACAACTGCATTCTGCGACCAGGTTCCTTCGCGTTTTAATATCGATAAAAATATCCTGGCTGCCTCATCCACGCTATTACCGCCGTAAATATCTGCTGCATCTACCATTCTTTTACCCAATTGTTCGGGTGTCATGATCTTTTCTCATTCGTTGGTAATAACCTTTGTATCGTTCGTTAATGATATTTCATCATACCAATCCAGGCTATGAATAATGGTAAAGGAT
>CAMLGR010000215.1 GCA_946479615.1 uncultured Bacteroidota bacterium
CAAATCTATTGGTATCCTAACTTTACTTCAAAAAACTATTTTATAAACATAGGAGAAACATAGGCACATAGGAATACACACATAGAAATTTATCATTCCTTTGCGATCCATACGATCGAGTTCCCCGTTCCTTCCTGGTTTTGTTCCCAGAGCTTATTGCCCGGATCAAGTATCCAGTTGCCATCCACTACAAATTTGTATAAATGTTTACCCGGTGAAAGATGCGCCTTGAAGATCCAGTCGTCCCCGTCTTTTGTCATCAGGAAGGTATTGGGCGACCAGTTATTGAAATCGCCGGCGAGATATACTTTTTTCGCATTGATAAATCCTTTTAAACGGAAGGTATAATTAGGATCGATGATAAAATACTGGTTACCGTTACTCTTTATCTCTGAACGTTTGCCAATATCTTTATTATCTACGATAAAAGTATATTCATAATTACCAGGACCCAGGGTATAAGGCAATTGCCAGCCGGTCGCGGTCTTTTTCATAAACAGTTCATTCTTGCGCCAGCCATTGAATGAGCCGGACAGGATCACTTGTTTGGCATCGGTATAGCCATCCAGCTTAAACACATAAGGCTTACCGATACGAATCACGGAATTATAGTCATTAAATTCATTGGGTAATTTATCCGGGTTGGACGGATCGGCAAACCAGTTGCCATCTGCTATAAAACGATAAGTGCTGGTTCCATTGGCAAGATACAGGGGAAGTTGCCATCCGCCTGCCGCCCTTGTCATTTCCAATTCACGTGGCCGCCAGTCATTGAAGTTGCCCGAGACATATATTCTTTTTGCATTGGCATATCCTGCTAATTTGAAATTGACATTGGTCTTAAAGTAAACAGAGTTATCATTTCCCATCCCGTCATTTTCTACCAGTGAATTATCCCGGTCGGTTGTCCAGTTACCATCGGCAATGAATTTATACCAGTATTTACCGGGGCCGAGCTTTACAACAGCGATCCAGCCGCTATCTGTTTTTGTCATTAAGAGCGCCGTTTCCGACCAGTCATTAAAGCTGCCGCTAAGGATCACTTTCCCGGCATTGGTATTGCCGCGGAAGAAAAAGGTAACGGCAGAATCATGTGTTTCGAACGGGAATTTATTTTTGAACCGGTTGTATCCATACCGTACACGACTGCTGACCACGGGAAACCGTTCTGCAAAGCTGGCATTCTTCTCGGTGAGCATGATCTTATCCGCAGGATTGCTTACATCATCAAAACCCATCAGCCGTTTGCTGATCACAAACATTTCTTTATTGGTGATATCGACCGACCAGCCGAGTTTATGTAAGGAATCGGTCTTACCTGTTTTGAAAAAACGTTTCAGGTCGAGATCAAAAAGATCATATTGGATAATAAAGCTATCGAGAGAACTTTCCTTCAGGTTTTTTCCCAGGGTAATAAACATGCGACCACCTTTGATCGTATAGTTTTTCAGCGGCGCCTGTCCAAATACTCCTCCTCCTAATACCAGGAACAGGACGACACAGCAGCACCGCAGTGCCCATCTTCGTATGTTTTTCCTGGTACTCATCACTTCCATATATACATTTTACGATTTACGAAGTTAAATCCAATTTTATGTAATGAAAGGAAATCAAATCCTAATATCCCGTCAATACATAAGTCGTATGACAAACAGGTTTTTTCGAGGTTGGTGATCAGTACCGGTATCGTATCGATGGTCTGATCCCCGATCTTCATATTCCTCAGGTCGCCATACAGGGCATCCACTTTTTTATTTCCCACGCCATTGAGTACGACCCGTTTGGTGATAGCGATATTCTCGAAGACTTTATCGGACAACCGGCTATCCAGCACATTGGATTCAGCGGCAAAATCGATCATCAGCTTTAATTTTTTACCGGCTATTTCTGTGCGGGCCAATACCCTGTCGTTGATAATATCGATAGGTATCGACCGGTAGGCGGCCGTATCATTCAGCATGGCATGCCGGTAAGAAGACGCTTCTTTCTTCCCAATCCGATGCAGGTAAATAAGATTTTTATCATAATCGATGATCATCTCAAACTGTTTAAACAACTGCATACCCAATAACCCAAACACTTTTACGCCTTTATTGTTTTCAATGCTTCCCAGGTCTACGAGGTTGGCTTCCATTTTTTCATAACTGATCGTGCCGCCAAAGGAGAAATCGTTCACCTTCGTTTTTAATACCATGCCGGCCGTTCCATTCATGCCTGCCTGTTCTTCGGCAACTTCCTGTGCAGGATAATCACGGAAATAAGTAAGGTTCAGGACGAGATAAGGGGAACCGGTATCCAAAATAAAATTGCCTTCGGTAGAATCGGCTTTGGCCTTTACCAGGATCAGGTTACCGGCCATACTGAAAGGAATCACACAGGAAACAGAATCCAGCAGGGAGCCACCAATGGTTTCAACCTGTATGGATAAGGGATGAGGAGTTGGACCATTGATAACAGGTGCACCAGGGCTTTCAAAGCGCTGCAGGGCAAAAGCCAGTATACAAATAAATATGTAACCCCCGCGGGGAAATGAAAGCATGTTGATCTCTTGGCAGGTAAAAATAAGTGAATAAATCTGAGTGAAGATGTCAGGAGTTAAGTTTTAGGTGTTAGGTGTGAAGTTTTAAGTGTGAAGCTCCTGCCAGGAAAACAATAACTATTCATTTTACACTTCACGCTTAAAACCTAACACCTCATTCAGCACTGAATCCTTCTATCAACTTCATAATGGTGACACCCTCTTCTGCTGTGCAGGGATTCGCGCCTTTGCCAAGAAAATAATTGGTGACGGCGGCGATCATCGGTTGCTGCACATGCGGCAAAGGATCGAAATGAAAAATATCCATTTTGCCATCGACAACTACGGTAAGGGGGCGATGATCAAAAAAGCTGAACGTGATCGTGCCTTTGTCGCCCACTATTTCACAACTGTCTTTTTCAGCAGCACTGGTAATACTGAAGCACCAGATGCCACTGAAGAGAGTGCCATTCTTAAAGAGGATATTGCCGGCAACCATGTCATCGGCTTTATAAGCGCCGCCCTGGTTGAGAGAAAAACCAGTTACTTTTTCCGGTTCCCCGAAAAAATAATACATCAGGTCGAACTGGTGAGGAGAAAGATCATGAAATAATCCTCCTCCTGCTATCGACGTATTCACCCGCCAGGCGGTTTTTTCTACTGACAAGTCTTCGGCTGTCAGCATTTTTTTATAAATGTCCGAACGCACGAACCTGGTTTCTCCGATCACTTTATCACGGATCAGTTGCCTGATCTTTTTAAAAAGGGGTTGTTCCCGCCGGTAATGTGCCACTACCAGTTTGATATTGTTTTTAGCTGCCGCATCAGCCATCCGCTGAGCAGAGGCGGCATCAACGGTCATTGGCTTTTCTACATACACCGGTTTGCCGGCAGCGATCGCCGCCAGGGTATATTCTTCATGAGAAGAAGGCGGTGTAGCAATATAGATGGCATTGACGTTGGGATCATTGATCAGGCTGGCAGCATCGCTGTACCAGGCGCCTACCTGGTGACGTTCCGCATAATCCTTTGCTTTGGCGGCATCCCTGCGCATGACGGCGACCAGTGATGAGTTTTCTGTTTTGGTAAAGGCCGGCCCGCTTTTAACTTCCGTTACATCGCCACAACCGATAATACCCCAGTTTATTTTATTCATATTACCCTGCTATTATTTAACATATCAACTATCAGGCTCCCTATGTGCATCTATGTTCCTATGATCCTATGTGGTGAGAAATTACGCCAGTCATGTTGAGCCATCCTGAAAATTATACGTTTTTTTTACCACATAGGATCATAGGAACATAGGTACACATAGAAACAATTCAGAAAGATACTATTTATATAATTTCAATGCGTCTGCCAGTATGCCACGGATCTTTTTTACCGGCACATCTTTTCCCGGATCAATGAGCATGATCTTCATCTTCGCCCGTTTTTCGCTGATGAGATCGGGGTGACTGATCTTCGCTCCTTCTACAATACCGAGATAAGGCTGCCGGTATTTTTT
Source organism: uncultured Bacteroidota bacterium (assembly GCA_946479615.1). Next base: position 4,029 of record CAMLGR010000215.1, read on the forward strand.
ATGTACCCACAGATAACAGAATCGTTTTCCTTTATAAAAATAGAAAGGCATCCCGTATTGCCAGGATTCGGTGATAGCAGGATCCTGCTTTAAAATAAACGTCCGCAGGAATTGCAGGCAGCTTTTAATGGGCTCTTCATTCTGGAGGAAATAAGTATCGACCGGGCGAAGCATGAGGTTTCAGGGGTTAAGTTTTAGGTTTTAGATGTGAAGATAGCAATGTGAGTAAATATTTTCAGCAATGAACAATAAACTATGTTACATCGCATTTTAACCTAAAACCTCTTTAGATACATTTCCTATATTTAAGCCATCAAACAGCTCTGCATATGAGAATTACCACTACCCTGCTTTTTTTGGTACTCGCTCCTGTTCTTAACGCCCAGGAAAAATATAGTTATACTGCCGATCTGAAGAATATCAGTGATGATAAAGTCAGTATCGAGCTGCTGACCCCGGCTATTACTGCTAACGAAGCAACTTTTTCTTTTCCCCGCGTTATTCCCGGCTCTTACAGCGAAAAAAATTATGGTAAATATATCGATGATTTCAAAGCCTGGGACAAGCAAGGCAAAGCCTTAAAAGTAAACAAGCTCAATAAGAATCAATACCAGGTGCAGGAAGCTGCAAAGCTGCAGAGGATCACTTACAAAGTGAACGATACCTGGGATGAACCCGATAAGGATTTTATTTTTCAGCCCGGTGGCTCCAATATCGAAAGCGGCAGTAATATCGTGATGAACAATCATGCTTTCTATGGATATTTTGAAGGATACAGTATGCTGCCCTTCGAGATCAAAGTGATCAAGCCGGCAGCAATGTATGCATCGACGCATTTGCAGGTGGACAGGAAAAGCCAGGAAGAAGATATTCTCTCTGCCAGTAATTATGTATACCTGGCGGATAACCCCGTATTTTATTGCAGACCGGATACGACTTCTTTTGTGACCGGCAATAGCCGGATCAATATTTCTGTATTTTCTGCCAATGGAAAAGTAACCAGCCGCCAGGTTGCAGGCTACCTGCAACCGATGGGAAATGCCTTGCAGCATTTCTTTAATGGATTGCCGGTAGATTCCTATCAATTCCTGTATTATTTCGAAGATCCCGACAAAGCGCTGGTGGGTAAAGAAAAGAAAGGAGGAGGTTATGGTGCGCTGGAGCATAATTATTCTTCACTTTATTTCCTGCCTGAAATGGGATTTGAATCCCGGCTCAAGTCCATGGTGAATGAAGTTTCCAGCCACGAGTTCCTGCATATCCTTACTCCTCTTAACCTGCACAGCGAATACATCGAGCATTTCGATTTCATCAATCCAGCCATGTCGAAACATCTTTGGTTGTATGAAGGCGTAACAGAATATTTTGCTCATCTCGTGCAGGTAACCAATGGCCTGATCGACGAAAAGACTTTTTTCAATAATATGCGCGACAAGATCAATGATGCAGAAAAATATGGTGATTTCTCCATGACCACGATGAGCGAAAGGGTGTTGGAAGAATACCAGGATAAATATTCCAGTGTATATAACCGCGGGGCATTGATCGGGCTGATGCTGGATCTGTTTATCCGGGAAAAAACGAATTTTCAAAAGACATTGAAATCGGTGGTGGTTGAACTGGCGGGGACATATGGGGCTGGTAAACCTTTTAAAGATGAGGCATTTTTAATTGACTTTGTCAACGCT
>CAMLGR010000216.1 GCA_946479615.1 uncultured Bacteroidota bacterium
GAAGGGATCAGTTCCAGTACATCATAAAAGGGGAGGGGAAAGAATACTGTTTCAATATCGTGGTATCCGTCATTGCGTTTCTGAAGTACCCGCAAACCCAGGTTGATCTTGCAATTAGGAAAGGAGATCACAGATTCATAGATTTAGATGATTTCACAGATAAAAAAATAATGCTGATATAGTATGATGTAGCCTGCGAAATCTGCATTGACCGGTTAACCTGTGTTATCGTTTTCTTTTCCGGGCATTTATTTCATCCCGGATCGCAATAGCGCGGATATAATCTTCGCTTTCCAGTACATCGTTAAGCAGGGTGTTCAGTTCTTCTACAGTCATGGTCTTGAGATCTTCGTTACCGGTCACGCCATGTTCTTCTACCACTACTTCCTGTTTTGTTTTTTTCTTTTTGCTCTTATCGGTGTCTTCCATTAGTATACCGGCGCTTTCAAGAATGTTTTCGTAGGTATAAATGGGGCAACCAAAGCGAACGGCCAGTGCCAGTGCATCGGAAGTGCGGGAATCGATTTCTATGGTATCGTTTTCGGAAGAACAAACCAGTTTGGAGTAAAAAATACCTTCCTGCAGGTCGCAGATAATGATCTCGTGAAGATCGATAGCAAATGCGTTCAGGAAATTCTTCATCAGGTCATGTGTCAGGGGGCGGCTCGGTTGCATTTTTTCCAGCGCAACCGCGATCGCCTGGGCTTCAAATCCGCCAATCACGATAGGTAACCTTCTGAGCCCGTTGACTTCACCCAAAACGACGGCATAGGAATGAGTTTGCGTAATGCTGTGGGATAAAGCGACTATTTCCAGTTCGATTTTCTTCATAAAATATCACACGAAACTAAGGTTTTTACACAAAAAAAAACAGGATAAAAATTCCACCTTTTCAGTGGATTACTCGTTGTACCTGAGCTTATAATCCTTTGGGTAACGAAACACAGACCGCTTTAGTCTTTTTGCGCTTCGTATTTCTTTTGCCTCCGTATGAAGAGCAAGTTTCATACCTGCCTGGCCGATGTTTATATCCGAACCCAGGGCCAGCCTGCCATTTGTAAATAAAGGCACCATTTGTATCATTTTCAGTGAATCGGGCACTGGGAAAAACAGGTCGCTGGCATACCAGATCTTTATTTCGCCGGAAGTGGTGAGTACACTCCTGTCTTTTTTTTCCTGTTTTGAAAACTGACCGGAGCTGAATGCTTTGCAGGGATGCCCAAGGATGGTGCCGGTGCCGTCTTCCTTTAATAGGGGTAATTCCTGTTTACTACCGGGGCCTGTCAACTGTTCTCTTTCTACTTCTTTTCTATCCTCCTTAACCCGGTCAATCACTCCTTTTTTAAAATCCAGGATGATCGTTTCATTTTTATAGCCGGCCCCGGCGGGTGCTTTTTTAAGGGTAGTTATAAATTTGATCTTATCTTTTTTAAACCATGTATCGATCGCCACCTGCAGGTTACTGTCTTTCGATACCAGCAGGTAATGAACAGTGCCTTCAAATCTTTTTTGAGCAGTTACTGTAGCAGCAATCGTTAGTGATAATATAATAGTTAACAGGTAGCGCATAAAAAAGGCCAAATGAAAGTTACTTCATCCGGCCGGTTTCCCCATGTGTGTCGATCGTTCAGTTTGCGATTACGCTGATTTTAATTTTTTGATGGCTTCCGTCAGTTTAGGTACTACTTCAAATGCATCGCCTACAATTCCATAATCGGCGGCTTTGAAGAAAGGAGCTTCGGGATCTTTATTGATAACCACAATGACTTTACTCCTGTTAACACCGGCCAGGTGCTGGATAGCGCCGGAGATACCGATGGCGATATAAAGATTCGGGGCAATAGCAATACCGGTTTGTCCTACGTGTTCATTATGCGGGCGCCAGTGTGCATCGGCTACCGGGCGGCTGCAGGCAGTAGCAGCATGCAATACTTTGGCGAGATCTTCTATCATACCCCAGTTTTCAGGTCCTTTTAATCCGCGGCCGGCACTCACTACGATCTCTGCTTCTGTCAGAGGAACTTCACCGCTTGCTTTGGTTACATTGGTCACTTTTACTTTAGCGGCATCTATCGTTGCATTGAACGGGACCACTTCGGCAGTGCCTTCTCCCGCTTTTACCTGGTAGGCATTCGGGCTTAGTGCAATGATCTTTACGGCTGTGGTGACGGATATATTGGCAAATGCTTTCCCGGAGAAAACATTTTTCTTCACGACAAATCCATTCGAGGTATCGGGTAATGCCACGGCGCCGGAAACCAATCCTGCTTTTAAGCGGACAGACAACCGTGGTGCGATTGCTTTTCCATCTACATTATTGGAAAATACAATAACAGTTGCGGCGCTGGCTTCGGCTACCTGTGCAATCACTTTGGTATACACCTGTGCGTCCATCTGTTTCAGTGATTCCTGGTTGACATGATGTATTTTCTTTACACCATATTTTCCCAATGCGGCAAGGTCTTCGGTAACAGTGCCCAGTACCACGCCTTCAGCGGTAGTGCCTAACTGTTCTGCTACTTTAGCCCCATAGGTCAGCACTTCAAGCGATGCTTTCTTTACATGACCTTCTGCTGTATCGATAAATATTAAAACTGACATAGAATTTGATGATTTAAAATTTGACAATTTGGAAATGAAGATTATAGCACCAGCAATCAGCACATTGCCAAATCAATCAAATCGCTTTCGCTTCTTCATGTAATAATCTTACCAGTTCCTCTACATGTTCAGGATCTACCAGTTTAACGCCGGCTTTGGCAGGAGGTACTCCAAAACCGGTTACCGTGGTAAGTACATCCGCAGCCGTTGGTTCCACTACTTTCAATGGTTTTGTCCGGGCTGCCATGATACCGCGCATATTGGGAATACGTTGTTCGGCCATTCCTTTTTGCGCACTGACCACAACGGGTAATGCGACTTCATTTATTTCTTCGCCACCTTCTATTTCGCGGGTGATGGTGGCGGTGCTCCCGTTCAATTCGAATTTAGTGGCAAGTGATACATAGGGAAGATCGAGCAATTCGGATACCATGCCACCGATAGAAGAACCATTGAAATCGATCGTTTCCTTACCGGTAAAGATCAGGTCGTAGCCGCCGTCTTTGGCAACAGCCGCGATCTGGGAAGCGATGTAAAAGCTATCATGGCTATCGGCATTTACCCGGATGGCTTCGTCGCCACCCAATGCCAGGGCCTTGCGGATAATGGGTTCTGCATCGGCAGCGCCGACGGTCACGAGGTGGATAGTAGTGGCGGTATCCTTCTCTTTCAATTCAATCGCACGTACCAGCGCATACCATTCATCATAGGGGTTGATGATCCATTGCACCCCATTGTTGTCGAATTTCGTGTTGTTATCGGTGAAAGCTATTTTTGCCGTTGTATCCGGCGTTTTACTGATACAAACAAGGATTTTCATTCGCTTTGTTTTTGATGTTCAGCTCCCGGAAAGAGGCTAACGGGAGGTAGTTGTTTATGCAACTAAAGCAAAGATAAGTGTTGATAGCCGATTTTTTGTTATAAAAACAGAAATTTTTTCAGGCATGGAGCGTATCGAAAAATTACAGCAATTCCTGCAGGACAATCCCTCGGATAGTTTTGTGCAGCATGCCCTGGCGCTGGAATATATCAAACTGGGTAATGATGAGGAGGGGCAAAAATTATTCGAACAATTACTGGAACGCGACCCGGCTTATATCGGCAGTTACTATCACCTGGGTAAATTACTGGAACGGGTGAATAATACGGAGCAGGCGATAAAAGTATATGAAAAAGGAATGGAGCAGGCAAGGAAGGCCGGAGATCAGCATGCGTTGGGAGAATTGAGAGGAGCGTATGAAGAATTGACTTTTTAACAGGATACATATTATGCAGATGATACAACAGTTTCAACAATCATTGCAAAAAGCAAACACCGGCAGCAGTCGTTTATTGCTGGCTGTCAGCGGTGGCATCGATTCTGTTGTGTTATGCGAACTATGCAGGCAGGCGGGATTTGAATTTATCATTGCCCATTGCAATTTCCGGTTAAGAGGAGAGGAGAGTGAAAGAGATGAACGTTTTGTAAAAGAACTGGCAACGCAATATGGTGTGAACGTATTGGTGAAGAAATTCGATACGGACAAGTATGCGGAAGAGAAAAAAGTATCTATCCAGGTAGCTGCGCGGGAATTACGTTATGAATGGTTTAAAGGCCTGGTGGAAACAGATAAGCTGGCGGATTATGCATTGACAGCTCATCATGCGGATGATAATGCAGAAACTGTGCTGATGAACTTTTGCCGGGGCACCGGTTTGCATGGATTGACCGGTATTCCTTTTCAAACAGGTTACCTGCTTCGTCCTTTACTGGGATTTTCCAAACAGGAACTGGTTGAATTTGCCAACCAGCATCAATTGAAATTTGTAGAGGATTCATCGAATCAATCTTCGAAATATACACGTAATCTTTTTCGCAACGAGATTATTCCGCTGGCGGAAAAAGTGTATCCGCAATTAAAAGAGAATCTACAGGACAATATCAAACGATTTGCCGCTATCGAAGAATTGTATAAGCTGGCTACTGCTGAATTAAAAAAGAAGTTATGCCGCAGTAAAGGGAAGGAATTGCATATTCCTGTCCGGCAACTGATGAAATATAATAACCGTGCGCTTGTTTATGAGATCATTGCGGAGTATGGCTTTTCGGAAAAGCAGGTAGAAGAAGTGATCAAACTCGCGGATAGCGATTCCGGTAAATATATCATATCGCCTGCGGGCAACTGTCAATTGATCAAACACCGTCATTGGTTTATCATTGCTCCGAAAAAAGATCCGGGGGCTGCTACTATTATCATTGAGGAAAATGATGGGCTGGTCAATTATGAGACCGGCTCTTTGCAAATCGAAAAGATCAATAGTAAAAAGATTACTGCACAGGCAAATAGCAATTTTGCAACAGTGGATAGCAGAGAGATCAGGTTTCCCTTATTATTACGCAGGTGGAAGCAGGGCGATTATTTTTATCCATTGGGAATGAAAAAAAAGAAAAAGCTGTCCCGTTTTTTTATCGATCAGAAACTTTCCAAAAGCAATAAGGAAAATGTGTGGGTGCTGGAGAATAAAAAGATCGTGTGGGTAGTAGGTATGCGGATCGATGAGAGGTATAAGATAACTGAACGTACGAAAGATGCCTTACAGATAAAATTCACGCCAAAGCCATAAGAGATTCTATAGTAGAAATAAAAAAAGCCCCGCCTTACGGATAAGACAGGGCTTTTGGTGTTTTCGGCCAGTACTAGTTTTTAAGTACTTTATAAGAATTGCCATTGATCTGTAACAGGTACAAACCAGTTGGTAATGAAGGATCGACCTTTAATGCATTGGAACCAGACAGGGTGAATCTCACTTGTCCGCCTGCAGCATTATACAGCTTGATCACGGCTTTGTTAATATCGCCAGATGCCATTCCCCTGATTTGAATTTCGTCAACAAAAGGATTCGGGAAAAGACTTACAGGATGGTTACCTGCCTGGCTGCTTGCATAGATCACTTTGGAATAAGATGATCTGCCATCAAAATCAAGCTGGCGGAGACGGTAGTATGCGACATCCCCGTCATGAAATGCAGCATCAGTGAACTGGTAATTTTTCAGATCAACTGAATTACCGATACCGGCGC
>CAMLGR010000217.1 GCA_946479615.1 uncultured Bacteroidota bacterium
GTTCAGCGCTACAATGCTCGGCTCATTCACAGCAACTTCATCATTATGTATGATAAGGGTATTTGCAGTACCCAGGTCCATCGCTATTTCTTGTGTAAACCAGTTAAAAAGTCCCATTCTTAATTATTGGATTTAAAGATAGTGAGCAAAGTTGAAGGAATAATTTGAATTAGCAAAGCGAAACCCCTGACGGGAGAGTTTTTTTTGGAAGCTCTGATTCACTACGGAAACACCAGCCAGCAACAAATGTGAATCATCCGGAAGCGGTTTTTCATTTTATGACCAACAGCAATGAATTAACGACATTATACCGGTTCTATTATCATTGGGTGCAAATATCTTTGGGGAACTATTTTCAACACACATCTTTACCTTTGCGCCTTCAGCAACCGGTGTTTGTGTTTACACCTATTTTGGCATAAAAATGGTAATTCACTGGCTGTTGTCACATTTTCATCTTCCAACTAAAAGAAAAAATTTTATTATGAGAAAGGTTTTGGTCACTGCGACCATTTTGTTCTTTGCGGTAGCCGTTCAGGCGCAAAGTAAGAGCACGAACAGTACAACTTACACAAATGCATTAGGGGTAAAAGTCTGGGATGGAGGAGGTATTTCCTTCAAACACTTCTTTAACGAAAGAAATGCAGGTGAATTGATCGGGTATTTTTACAGAAACGGGGTACGTTTTACCGGTTTGTACGAGATACATGGCGATATTGAAGGCGCAGAAGGTCTGAAATGGTATATCGGACCCGGTGCACACATCGGATTTTACAATTCCAAATACGGCGATGGCGCTTTTGCGGGTATCGACGGTGTGCTGGGGCTTGATTACAAGTTCAACGGCGCTCCTATCAATATCTCGCTCGACTGGCAGCCTTCCTTTGAATTCGGCGATGGGCGCGGGTTCTACGGTGGCTGGGGCGGATTGGGGATTCGCTACACGTTTTAATAAGAAATAATAAATAAGGAATAAGGAATGAGAAAGTAAGAGGTTGAAACCGGAAATTGCTTTTCGATATTGAAGGCAAAACCGCATATCAAACTGTCACTTTCTCATTCCTTATTCCTTATTTATTATTTCTTATTTACAAAAACCCCAACCTCCTCTCCATTTCCTGGCTCAAAACCGGCAGTTTCCGGCTTTCGATCAGGAAGCTGTTCAGGCCCGAGATTTCCTTGAAAATATAATGTTTGTCAGCAGCTCCTTTCAGGTAGTCCTTACCAGAGCTACCACCGGTTCCTACCCTTCTGCCGATCATTCTATGCACCATGTTCATGTGGCGGTAGCGCCAGGAACTTAATTGCTCGTCTACTTCCAGCAGCCCGTTAAGCAACCGGAAAGGCAGTTGAAGCATAGGATGGCCACGGTACAGCATGATAAAAAGAGCCGAACGCGAGGCTGCCGGGGAAAGATCCCTTTCAGTCGTTTTCCCGGGTGATAAAAATGTTTCGTCAAAAGCAGCCAGGTTGCCTTTTTCCATTTCCGAAAGACTGTGTTCGTACCGGTACCGGTAATCAGCCCAGAAGGGATGTACTTTTTCAATCTGGGTATGCGACAGGAAATTTTTCCAATTGGCTTCTTCATCAAAGAATGGCATTCTTTCCAGCCATCCATTCAGCAATTCGAGCAAACTTTTGCGGCTCTCCGCCTTTTTGATGATCGAGATATGTTCGTTGTTGAGCTGGGACGTATAGTATTCCTTACCATGCCGTTGTTCAAATTTCAATCCCAATTTGGCTTCAATGGCCTTGAATTGCCAGCTTTGAAACCCTGAAGCGGGGCGAAGCATATCACGGAAATCGAGGAAATCCATGGGTGTCATGGTTTCCATGATATCGATCTGCGAAACAAGCACACGCAAGATCGTTACACAACGGTCCAGGCGGTGAACCACTATCTGCAGTTCAGGAGAGTTGTCATTGAGACTGGGTTTATCCATGATCTCCAGTACCGAATCCAGCTCGTAATGAAGCTGCTTGAACCATAATTCGTATGTCTGGTGGATAATGATGAAGAGCATTTCATCATGTGCGGGCAGTTCCTGTTTGTCGCTTTCGGGAAATTGAGCATGCAGGATCCTGTCCAGTTGCAGGTAATCGTTATAATTCATATGCTAAGGTTCGGAAAAATTACCGCTTTACAAATTCATAGCCGATATCGGTGCGGTAATACATACCATCAAATTCAATATAGTCCAGTACATCCAGCGATGTATCTACGGCATCCATAATGGTTTCACCAAGCGAGGTGACGCAAAGTACGCGTCCGCCATTGGTAACTACGGAGCCTTTCTCCTGTTTGGTGCCGGCCTGGAACAAGAAGGATTGTTTACCATATTTGCCATCGAGACCGGTGATCCCGTATCCTTTTTCATAAGGACCGGGATAACCGTGACTGACCGCCATGACTGTTACAGCAGCCCGTTTATCGGCCTGTATTTTCACCAGGTGCAATTCTTTTTGTGAGGCAGCTACGCAAAGCCCGACCAGGTCGTTTTCCAGCCGCGGGATGACCACTTCCGTTTCGGGATCTCCGAGGCGGCAATTATATTCGATCACGAATGGATCGCCATTTACATTGATCAATCCAAAAAATATAAAGCCGGTATATTCGATCCCTTCCTTGTGCAAGCCATCTACAGTAGGACGAATGATCCTTTCTTCCACTTTATACATAAAACCAGGCGTAGCAAAGGGTACAGGGCTTACAGCACCCATGCCACCTGTATTGAGACCGGTATCGCCTTCACCGATCCGTTTGTAATCCTTCGCTTCAGGCAATAACAAATAACTTTTGCCATCGGTCAATACAAATACGCTTAATTCAATACCGGTTAAAAAATCTTCTACCACTACTTTTTTACCGGCATCGCCAAATTTGGAACGCTGGATCATCAATTCAAATTCGGCAATGGCTTCTACATGATTCTGGCAGATGACAACGCCTTTGCCGCCGGCCAATCCATCTGCTTTTAATACAATCGGTAATTCATGGTTCTGGAGATATTCCACTCCTTCCTCATAATTTTCGGTAGTGAATTCCCGGTAAGCTGCCGTGGGTATTTTATGCCGTTGCATAAATGCTTTGGCGAATGCTTTGCTTCCTTCCAGCATGGCACCCTGTCTGGAAGGACCGATAAAATGAACAGATTGCAGTTCTTCTATTGATTTGATATGATCATAGAGCCCGTTGACCAGTGGTTCTTCCGGTCCTACGATGATGATCTCTATTTTTTCATAAATGCAGAATTTGGCGATGGCATCAAAATCGGAAATATCAAGGTCCACATTGGTACCATGAGCCGCTGTACCGGGGTTGCCGGGTGCTATATAAAGGGGATTGGTCCAGACACTTTGACTAAGTTTCCAGGCAAGGGCATGTTCCCTGCCTCCAGAGCCTAATAATAAGATACGCATTTCGGTTTATTGGTCAGATTTTAAAGTGCTGCGAATATCGTGATCGGTTTGCTACGTTTGATAAAGGTAGCCTGAAAAATTTTTGAGTGGTTAAAATTTCTGTACTTTCAACCCTTCTGCTTGAGGCTATCGATTGTAAATTTAAAACACTCATATGAATCAACCTGCACAAACCGGCAAGCATCCGCGTGCATTATTTGTACTATTCTTAACCGAGATGTGGGAACGGTTTGCTTATTACCTGATGGTCGGCATTTTACTTTTGTACCTGATCGATAATAAAACCGGGGGAAGAGGTCTTGACGAACACGTAGGTGCAGATATTGTCGGGAGCTTTATCGCATTGGTTTATTTAACTCCTTTTATCGGCGGACTTATAGCGGATCGTTAATTTGGCTATATCAATTCCATTTTTTTAGGGGGATCTCTTATGGCAGCCGGTTATTTTTGTTTATCGCTGCCGGGTAATACCGCCATGATCATTTCACTTACACTGATCATTGTCGGGAATGGATTTTTCAAGCCTAATATTTCTACCTTATTAGGGAATATATATAACCGGGAAGACCTGAAACCATTAAAAGATAATGCGTATAATATCTTTTATATGGGAATCAATATCGGGGCCTTTGTCTGCAATTTTGTAGCCGCTTACCTGCGTAATAAATATGGATGGGGCTGGGCCTTTTCTGCAGCAGGTGTTGGTATTGTACTGGGGCTTATTTTCCTGGCCGCCAACCTGAAATCTGTACGGGTAGGTGATGTCAAAAAACCTGTTCAGAAGGAAGATATGTCGCTGGGGCAAATAACAGGCTATGTTTTCCTGCCTGCGATTATTGCCGCAGTGATTGGATGGGTAGTTCCTATGAAACTGTTTCACAGTTCCATAATGGGATCACAGGCTACCGATGCCTTCATCTTTGCCTGTTTGCCGATCATCGCTTTTTATGTTTCCTTATGGGTAAAAGCGAAAGGGCAGGATAAAAAAGGCATCGGGTCATTGCTTTTCATTTTCGCTATTGCCATTGCCTTCTGGGCCATTTATAACCAGAATGCGACGGGTCTTACTCTTTGGGCGGAGAAACATACCGACAGGGAAGCGTCTGCTACTACAGCAAGTATTACGGGTAAGATATTTCCATTACAGCAAGTGACGGATACACCAAGGCTGGTCACTAAAGTGAATGAATATTTTGTAGACGTAAAAGATAAATCGCCTGTTGTCAGTTTCGATTACCGGTACGCATTCAATAAAGAAAAGAATAAACTGGATACGTTGACATACGGTGTTACGCAACAGGGAAATATTGTTGATACAGCCAGTAAGATTGTAAAAGTGATGGGACCAGATCCTTATTTTAATAATGTACCAAAGGATCAATGGCCGAACGGCAAGGATGTAAAACTGACGAATACAGAGTTGTTCCAGTCGATCAATCCTTTATTTATCGTATTGCTTACCCTTTTCTTTGTTCCCTTCTTTGGATATTTGAGAAAAAGAGGCAAAGAACCTACCACCGCATCGAAATTCGGGATGGCCATGTTTATTTCAGGATTGTCAGCCCTTGTCATGGTATTTGCAGTGATGTCGGTTCCTTCTATTTATACCCACAAAGCGTCGCCACTCTGGCTGTGGGGTACGTATTTTGTATTTACTATCAGTGAAATATTTCTAAGCCCGATCGGATTATCATTTGTGTCCAAACTGGCTCCTGCCAGGCTTACGGCCCTGATGATGGGAGGATGGTTCCTTTCTACTTCCATTGGAGGTAAAGTGGCCGGGGTAATGACAGGTTTCTGGGATGATTTTACCGATAAGAAAGTATTCTTCCTGATCCTGGTCGTGGCTGCTTTTATCGGGGGTATCCTGATTTATTCACGGATCAAGTCGCTGAACCAGATCGTAAAGGATAAGACCGGCTCGGCATAATTTTTCCATTCCATACTATTTGTAAAAAGACACCGGGAGTTTTCCTGGTGTCTTTTTTTTGAACACGGTTTCACGCGAAGTCGCAAAGAGATAACTACAATCGGAGACCCCGGCGTCTTTGCGAAACCTTTGCGTCTTCGCGTGAAACCCCTTGGATGCCTTAGCATTTAATTTGATTATCAATTGATTAGACTAAAAAGAAAAGCGGCTTCTTTCTGAAGCCGCTTTATCCGCTAAGCAGTTAGGAAGGCGGATACAAAACCAACTAAGTACGACATTT
>CAMLGR010000218.1 GCA_946479615.1 uncultured Bacteroidota bacterium
ATCGTAGATACGGAGACTGGGAAGATGTTTTGGGATCTGAAGGCTGGTTGGAAGTAACCGCCTTTAATGGATAGGCAGAAAAGTAAATAGGGTTTTTTGCGAGACCTTTCATAGTAAAACGGATTTGGTGATTAGGTGACTAATTCATACGATATCGGACCGTTAAAATATAATCTTTACGGTAAAACTCATAATCACTCGTCGAAAAAAACAGGAAAAAAACACAGAGCGCGGAGTGTGAACTGGTTATGAGGGAGGAGAGGTGTTGGGTTTTAAGTGTTAAATGTTAGGTGTTAAGTGATAAGTTCACTCATTCACCTAACATTTAACACCTAACACTTAAAACTATATCTTGCCAACCATTTCCGCCGGGATCACCCATTGATCAAATTGCTCGGGGCTGACATAGCCCAGCTTCACGGCCATCTCTTTTAAAGTAGTGCCTTCTTTATGTGCTTTTTGAGCTATTTCAGCTGCTTTGTAGTAACCGATCTTCGTATTCAGCGAAGTAACCAGCATCAGTGAATTGTCAACGTGCTTTTTAATATTCGCTTCGATAGGAGCAATGCCTTCTGCGCATTTATCATTGAAACTGACACATCCGTCACCGATCAGGCGGGCACTGTGCAGGAAATTATAGATCATGACCGGCTTGAATACATTGAGCTCAAAATGACCGGTAGCTCCGCCAATATTGATCGCAACATCGTTGCCCAATACCTGTGCAGCGATCATTGTTAATGCTTCGCATTGTGTAGGATTCACTTTACCCGGCATGATAGAAGAACCTGGTTCGTTATCGGGAATAAACAATTCACCAATGCCACTTCTTGGCCCGCTGGATAACATACGGATATCATTGGCGATCTTCATCAGGCTGACGGCTACCGTTTTTAATGCGCCATGTGCTTCCACGATCGCATCATGTGCAGCCAGCGCCTCAAATTTATTTTCTGCTGTAACAAAAGGTAATTTGGTAAGTGCGGCAATATGTTTCGCTACATTCTCTGCATAACCAGCAGGCGTATTGATACCGGTTCCAACTGCTGTGCCACCCAGCGCGAGTTCGCTTAAATGCGCCAGTGTATTTTTGATCGCTTTCAATCCATGATTTAATTGCGAAACATATCCGCTGAATTCCTGTCCTACGGTCAGCGGTGTGGCATCCATAAAATGTGTTCTGCCGATCTTTACCACTTTCATGTATTGCTTGCTTTTGGCAGCGAGTGTATCTCTTAATTTTTCAATACCGGGAATCGTGGTTTCAATGAGTATCTTATAAGCAGCGATATGCATCGCGGTAGGGAAAGTATCGTTGGATGATTGTGATTTATTCACATCATCATTCGGGTGCAAAAACTTTTCTTTATCATTCAGGGAGCCACCTTTCAATACATGGCCACGATAGGCAACCACTTCATTCACGTTCATATTGCTTTGGGTACCGCTACCGGTTTGCCATACTACTAAAGGAAACCAGTTGTCGAGCTTTCCTTCAAGTATCTCATCGCAGACCTTACCGATCAGGTCAGATTTTTCCTGCGATAAAACGCCTGCTTCGAGATTCGTGATAGCAGCCGCTTTTTTAAGATATGCGAATGCACGGATGATCTCCATCGGCATGCGGTTAATATCGCGGGCAATTTTGAAGTTTTCGATGCTGCGTTGTGTTTGAGCGCCATAGTAAGCATCTGCAGGAACTTTTACTTCCCCCATCGTGTCTTTTTCGATTCTGTATTCCATGATGTAGAGTTATTTTTTTGCGCTGCAAAGGTAACTGTTCTTCCCATTACTCCGCGGCCCTCTGTGTCTTCTTTGTGGTCCTCTGCGTATAACTCCAGTATATAAGATATCGGGTTAAAGTCTTTATAAGACTTATGAATAGAATCACTCTTAAAGGAATTATACGCAGAGTACCAAAAATAAGACACAGAGGGCCGCGGAGATTAATTTCCTTTGAAATTGGCCTTTCTTTTTTCAAGGAAGGCAGCAGCGCCTTCTTTGCGGTCTGCTGTATCAAATGAAGCTGCAAATTCATCCGCTTCCTGTAAATAGCCGTCTTTATCCGTTGCATGTAAACTGGTATTGGCGCATTTGATACAACCGGCTATCGCCAGCGGTGCTTTGGTATTAATAAGAGAGAGTATTGATTTGGCTTTTTCCAGTAATTCTGCTGCGGGTACTACGTAATTCACCAGTCCGTATTGCAGTGCTGTATTTGCATCGATCATATTGGCGGAGATCAGTAATTCAATCGCCCTGCCTTTACCAATCAATTGAGTAAGCCGTTGGGTGCCGCCATAACCGGGGATCAACCCGAGGTTGACTTCCGGCTGTCCAAACTTTGCATTGTCTGCTGCTAACCGGAAATGACAGGCCATCGCCAGTTCACATCCACCTCCCAATGCAAAACCATTGACAGCCGCTATAATAGGTTTGGAAGAATTTTCAATACGGAAAAATGTTTCCTGCCCCCGGCGGGAAAGATCTTTCGCTGCTTCTCGGCTGAAAGAAGAGAACTCGCTGATATCGGCACCGGCTACAAATGCTTTGGGTCCTGCGCCGGTAATGATCACCGATTTTATTTCATTATTACGTTGTATTTCATCAAGAACAAGGTTCAGCTCTGCAAATACCTGTTGATTCAGGGCATTGAGTTTATCCGGGCGATTGATGATAACGGTAAGAATATTATTTTCCAGCGAGGTGAGTAAGGTTTGGTACATATAGCATTTATTAGTTCAAGCTTAATTAGCAAAAAGGCGGTAAGACGGAGGATTCTCTATCGTCTTACCGCCTTCGGCAAATGTATCCATCCATTTTTATTGATTATTCCAGGGAGGCTTACTATTTTTTCTCACCACATGGAACCATAGGTACACACATAAATATTTCTATGTGAATCCTATGTGGTGAAGAAAATTATTTTTTCATGATCACACCGCAACCAATACGTGTACCGGCATTACCGGCGGGCTGTGATGTATAATCGTCCACACCGCTGTGTACAATGATCGCTTTGTCAAGAATATTCGTGTTCATATCACCATCGATGCTCCACAGGTCGGTTTCCATGGTAAGTGTTCCTTTACCGGCTGCATCCAGGGTAACATTGCCGATATCACCGGAATGAAATTCGCCGGAACCCCATTTGCCATGTTTTTTATTGGTTGGGTTCCAGTGACCATGTGTATTCTTGCCGGCATCTCCGCAATCGCCATGTTCGTGTATATGCACAGCTACCGAATGATTGGCCAATGCAGGAACTGTTATATTCAGTACGAGTTTTACTTTACCATTTTTTCCTTGTGTAAATTTCGCCGAGCCGCTTACAGTAGTATCTGATTTTGTACCTGTCAGGTCAGCGACAGCTGATGACTTAGCCATTGTTTGCTGGGCATTGGTATCGGCACATGACATCCAGACCAGGCTGCCGATGAGGAGAAGAACAATTGAACCTAATCCAAAGACGATTGCTTTTTTCATACGAAGTATTTTAAGTTGAGTTAAAGGGCTTTATTATGCGGATATACCTCAAAAGTCATACCCGATCTAAACTATTATTTTTAAATGGAAAGAGATAGTTAATGGTAAAACATTGATTTTTTTAGAAATCACGGTGTGTTTTAACCCATTCAGTGATATAACCGGCAATTTCAGCAGTGGGGGTGCCTGGTGCAAACAGTTTTCCCACACCCGATTGATACAACTCTTTCATATCTTCTTCCGGGATGATGCCGCCACCTGTCAGCAGCACATCGTTCATTTTTTTTTCTTTCATCATTCCAATGATCTTTGGAAATACGGTCATGTGAGCGCCGCTGAGTATACTGATCCCGATCGCATCCACATCTTCCTGCAAAGCTGCATTTACTACCATCTCGGGTGTTTGCCGGAGACCGGTATAAATAACTTCCATACCTGCATCGCGCAGGGCAGTCGCAATCACTTTGGCGCCGCGGTCATGTCCATCCAAACCAACCTTGGCAACTAAAACCCGGATAGGTCTTTTCATGGTATAAAGCTAAGACAATAGTGACAGTGTTTTCCCGATGCGGGCAATTGTTTCCTCCTTTCCCAGTATTTCCGCGATCTCGAATACACCAGGTCCGAATTTACCACCCACCAGCATAATGCGGAAGGGCATCATCAGTTCACCGGGTTTGATTTGATGAGCAGCCGCCATTTCTTTCAATGTTCTTTCCATTTCAGCAGCGTTCCAGCTAGCGGACAGTTCGTAGGCACGGATCAGTTCGGCGAAAAATATTTTTTTGGCTTCGTTCCATTTGGGAAGGATCGAAGCGGTGTCGATTTGTTCCGGCGCTTTAAAAAAGAAATGCGATTGATCATAAAAATCAGTCAGCAAAGTACAGCGATCCTTTACCAGCCCGATTATTTTTTCTAGCAATGCATCATTGGCAACTGTAATACCTTTCTCTGCTAAAACCTGCTGTACATCGTACATCGTACTTCGTACATCCTTTCTCTTGATCCATTCATGGTTGAACCATTTGGCTTTTTCATAATCGAACCTGGCGCCACCGCTGTGTACGCGTTCCATCGAAAATTTTTCAATCAATTCTTCTTTACTGAAAAGTTCCTGTTCGGTTCCATCGTTCCAGCCAAGCAGGGCAAGCAGGTTTAAAAAGGCTTCAGGTATAAATCCTTTTTCTTTGAATCCTTCTGTCAGTTCATTGGTTTTGGGATCGGTCCAGTTCATGGCAAAAACGGGGAAGCCATATTTCGCACCATCTCTTTTGCTGAGTTTTCCGTTGGGACCCAGTATCAATGGCAAATGCGCCCATTGCGGCATATGTTCCAGTCCGAATAAATATTTCCAGAGTAACACATGAACAGGTGCCGAGGATAACCATTCTTCTCCGCGAAAAGCATGGGTGATCTTCATTAGATAATCATCTACTACGACAGCCAGGTGATAGGTGGGCATATTGTCTGCTTTCAGCAATACTTTATCATCTACCAATGAGGTATCAAAACTTACTTCCTGGCGGATCATATCGTTAAAGGAAACCGTTTCATGCAAAGGCATTTTGATGCGGATCACATGGCGTTTTCCTTCCGCCAGCCATTTTGTTACCTGGTCGGCCGGTACGGTTAACGAATTCTGCATTTTATCCCGTACGGTATGATCGTATTGCGGAGAAGGATTCGCTTCTGTCTTATGATCCTGTCTCATCTTTTCCAGTTCTTCCGGTGTATCAAAAGCGTAATAGGCATGACCGGCTTTCACCAGTTGCTCTGCATACTGCCGGTACATCGGTTTGCGCTCACTTTGCCGGTAAGGGCCGAAAGGGCCGCCATGCAGCGGACTTTCATCGGGTGTAAGGCCTACCCAATCCAGGCAATTAAAAATATATTCTTCGGCACCGGGCACATAGCGGCTCTGGTCCGTGTCTTCAATCCGCAGCACAAAATCACCGCCATTCTTTTTTGCAAACAGATAATTATACAAAACCGTTCTTACTCCGCCCAGGTGCAAACCACCGGTGGGGCTGGGAGCGAATCTTACACGTGGTCTCTTAGTCATGCGGCAAAGATAATGA
>CAMLGR010000219.1 GCA_946479615.1 uncultured Bacteroidota bacterium
ATTAATAAAATTATAATTCCAATAAAGTCTTTACCGGATCTTTACCAATCAGCACCTGCCCGGGGTTTTCCAATAATTCTTTGACCCTTACCAGGAAGCTGACCGATTCGCGTCCATCAACGATCCGGTGATCATAGCTCAATGCGAGATACATCATCGGCCTGATCACGACCTGTCCATTAATTGCCATCGGGCGTTCCTGTATCTTGTGCATGCCGAGAATGGCACTCTGAGGTATATTGATAATTGGTGTACTCATCAAAGAACCGAATACACCACCATTGGTAATTGTAAATGTGCCACCGGTCAGATCTTCAGTGGTCAGTTTGCTGTCTCTTGCCTTACCGGCCAGGTCCAGCACTTTCTTTTCAATATCGGCCATGCCCAGGCTTTCTACATTCCTGATCACCGGAACGGTCAAACCGCGTGGTGTGCTGACGGCAATGCTGATATCTGCATAATCGTGGTACAATAACTGGTCGCCATCGATATAGGCATTTACAGAAGGCCATTCTGCCAGGGCGATGGCACAGGCTTTGGCAAAAAAGCTCATAAAGCCCAGCCCGACACCGTGTGCCTCTTTGAATTTATCCTTGTACTTCGTACGGATTTCCATGATAGGCCCCATATCCACTTCGTTGAAAGTGGTGAGCATAGCTGTCGTGTTCTTTGCTTCCACCAGGCGGCGGCTGATCGTCTTGCGAAGATTACTCATCTTTTCAGCGCGTACATTGCGGCTGAAAAGTTCTGTACCCGCAAAGGCTTTCCTGCCGGGGTTGGACAAGGCCGCCAGTACATCTTCTTTCAATATTTTTCCATGATACCCTGTAGGTGATACCGATTTAGGATCTACCTTCTTATCGGCAATGATCGCAGATGCAACAGGAGTAGCTTTCACTCCTTCAGCAGGAACATCGGCAACAAAGGCTACCGCTTGTTTTTTTTCTTCTTTCTTTTCTGCTGCAGGTTCTGCTTTCTTCGTTTCTTTTTTCTCTGCAGGAGCAGTGCCATTGGAGGATGGTTTGGCAGCAGCTTCATCTATAGTCGCTAATGTATCACCGATCTTTAATGTATCACCTTCACTGGCAGCTGTTTTTAATACACCTGCTTTTTCGGCATTCACTTCAAAGGTGGCTTTTTCGCTTTCCAGTTCTGCTATCACTTCATCACGCTCCACATAGTCGCCATCCTTTTTGTTCCATTTCAGCAGTGTTACTTCACTGATGGATTCTCCGACTGTTGGCACTTTTATGTCTATCATTTAACCTGTTATTTTGTAAAAGAAGTCAAAATTCAAAAGTAAAAATTTAAAAAACTTCCCTTTTGAATTTTGGCTTTTGAATTTTGAATTTTATTTATATCGAAAACGCCGTTTCAATAATCTCCTCCTGCTCCTGCTTATGCACCTTGGCAAAACCGGTAGCCGTAGCAGCCGAGGGCTGACGGCTGATCACTCCATAATTGATTGTTTTCAGATTCATCTGTAGGAAAGAAGCAGCACCCATGTTCAGCGGTTCTTCCTGTACCCAAAACCAGGTGGCTTTGCTGTACTTTTTATACAGGTCTTCCAGTTGCTTTACCGGTAAAGGATATAATTGCTCGATACGGATTAAGGCAATATCAGTGCGGTTCTCTTTCTGCTGACGCTCCGCCATATCATAATAAACTTTGCCGCTGCAAAACAATACCTTTTTCACTTTGGCAGTCTCTGCAAAACTATCATCGATCACTTCCTGGAAATTTCCCTGTGTGAATGCATTCACATCCGAATACGTGCCCGGGTGACGAAGATTGGCTTTGGGAGCAAAATTGATCAAGGGTTTCCGGAAAGGCCAGGCTAGTTGTCTTCTCAATGCATGGAAGAAGTTGGCAGATGTAGTGATATTTGTCACCACCATGTTCAGTTCCGCACATGATTGCAGGAAACGTTCTATTCTCGCACTGCTGTGTTCAGGCCCCTGCCCTTCGTAACCATGAGGCAATAACATCGTGACGCCACTCATCCGGTTCCATTTCTGTTCCCCGGAGGTAATGAACTGATCGACCATTGTCTGCGCTACATTGAAGAAATCGCCAAATTGTGCTTCCCAGATCACCAGTGCATTCGGATTGGCCAATGCATATCCATATTCAAATCCCAGTACTCCATATTCACTCAATAATGAATTATAGATCCTGAATTTACCATTGGCGCCTGGAATATTGCTGAGACGGTTATATGTTTTATCATCATTCTCATCACGCAATACAGCATGACGATGGGAGAACGTACCGCGACGGATATCCTGCCCGCTCATTCGCACATCGTTCCCATCGAGCAGTAAACTTCCATACGCCAGTAATTCACCACTGGCCCAATCGAGCTTCTTCTCTGTTTCGAATAATTTTATTTTATCCTGTATGATCTTTTCGATCTTGCGCAATGGCTTGAAATCATCCGGCCAGTGCATCATCGCATCAAATACTTTCTTCAGGTTTTCTTCGCTGATAGCTGTAACCGGTGAGCGTTCAAAATCGTCGTCAGTTGCTTTGCGCAGGTTTCTCCACCACACTTCCGGTTGCTGGTAATGGTATGACAATGGTTTTTGTTTCACTTCATCCAGGCGCTCCTGCAAATCGCTCCAGAATTTTTTCTCCATGTCCTTTGCCAGCTCCTGTGCATCGGCTTCACCATGCTCCAGTAAATATTTTACATAGACTTCTCTTGGATTCGGATGCTTGTCGATCAGTTCATACAAACGCGGTTGTGTAAATTTAGGATCATCACCTTCATTATGACCATGACGGCGATAACAAACCATATCGATAAACACATCCGAATTGAATTGCTGGCGATAGCGCGTAGCTATTTCGGCACATCTTACCACGGCTTCCGGGTCATCCCCGTTGACATGGAAAACAGGCGCCTGTATGGCAGCCGCGAGTGAAGTACAATAATCAGAACTTCTTGCTTCATCAAAATCGGTCGTAAAACCGATCTGGTTATTGATCACAAAATGAATAGTGCCACCGGTATAATAACCGCTGAGCTTACTCATCTGCAATACTTCGTATACAATACCCTGCCCTGCTACCGATGCATCGCCATGGATCAGTATCGGCAATATTTTATCATAATCGGATTCGTACAACACATCGGCTTTTGCCCTTGCAAAACCAACCACTACCGGGTTTACCGCTTCGAGGTGCGAAGGGTTAGGCATTAATTTCAGGTGAATGGTTTTGCCGGAAGGAGTTTGCAATTCACTTCCATACCCCATGTGATATTTCACATCACCGCTTCCCATGGTTTGATCCACTTTGGCAGTGCCTTCAAATTCGCTGAAGATCTGTTCATAGGTCTTGCCCATGATATTCGCCAGTATATTCAATCTTCCCCGGTGTGCCATACCAATGACCACTTCCTGTACATCATGGTCGGCGGATGTATTGATGATGGTATCGAGCGCCGGTATAGTTGTTTCACCGCCTTCGAGTGAAAATCTTTTTTGTCCGACATATTTTGTGTGAAGGAATTTTTCAAACATCACACCATGGTTCAGCTTCTCGAGTATTCTTTTCTTTGTATCAAGCGAGAGAGGATCGGTAAATTTCTTTTCCATCTCTGTCGCCAGCCAGTTTACTTTTTCCTGGTTGCTGATATATTTGAATTCGATACCAACATGATCAGCGTATACTTTTTGTAAATGACCGAGAATATTTCGAAGTGTATTGGCGCCAATGCCAATGCGTTCACCTACCTGGAATGTTTTATCCATATCCTCTTCGGAGAGACCGAAGAAAGCGAGAGTAAGATTGGCATCACGATCCCTTCTTTCACGAATAGGATTTGTTTTGGCGATCAGGTGTCCTTTGTTACGATAACCAAGTATCATACGATACGCACCTAATTCTTTTCTCCATCCGAGACCATCACTGCCGCTGTCATCCTTAACGGTTCCTTCAACAGCAGGTGCATGAGTAGTCCCGTTAGCAGTGGGTTTACCATTACTATTGCCTATAGCAAAATCAAATCCTTCAAAGAATTTGCGCAATTCTGGATCAACACTGTCCGGATTCGATAAAAAGTCCCGGTAAAGATTTTCAATAAATTCCGGGTGCGAGTGAGTGATATAAGAAAAATCCTTCATGAATGTGGAAATTTTCGATAGCGATTTTGGGACACAAATATCGCGTAAAAAGTCTGAAAATCAAGGGCATATTTTGCAAAAAACAGGCTGTTAACCATCCCGCAAAAGCGGTAAATTACAGTTGTTCCTGTCATAAAAACCTTCAAAAACATTGTGTTCTAAGCTGGTAAGCGATAATGGCCTGCGGGGACAGGAAGCTAATTTAAGGGCCTGAAAATTTGGTGGTTCATCCCTCCAACCTTACCTTTGCCTCCCCAAATTACGGGGACTAAAATTGAAGAAGAATGGCTAATCACAAGGCTACCCAAAAAGATGTTCGTCAGGCTGCTAAACGCCGGGAAAGAAATAAATACTATGGCAAGACCACTCGTAATGCCATTCGTGACCTGAAAGAATTAAAAGGTAAAAAAGAAGCAGGTGATAAACTGTCTGATGTAGCTTCTATGATCGATAAGCTCGCTAAAAGAGGAATTATCCATAAGAATAAAGCAGCCAACCTCAAAAGCAAGCTGACCAAAAAGGTCAACAGCATTGCCAAATAAGCATAGCTTCTACTATATTATTGAACGGCGCCTACCAGGTGCCGTTTTTTATTTACAGGCAACAAAGCAGTAAAAGGGGAAGAGCAGCGAACACCATCCTCAGGTCGTGGATCTTACCGCCCTGTACAGCCAGCATTTTATCACTGTTGGTAAGGTCGTAACGGGCTCCCCATTCTGTCATCGCTTCGAACAGGGGGATCAGCTCCGATCCTATCTCGGTCAGGAAATACTCTACTTTGGGAGGTACAACAGGGTATACTTTTTTATAAATGATCCCAAACCGCTCCAGTTCCTTTAACTGCTGCCGGAGCACCCGGGGACTGGCACTCGCTTCGGCCAGGTGCTTTTGCATTTCGCCTGGTCTGCGAATTCCATGATAGATACAACTAACAATATCACGCTTCCATTTTCCTCCAATCAGGTAAAAAGTAGTGTCGATACTGCTTCTTTTCTTCAATGGCATTTTACGTTCGTACATAGCTAAGAGTTTTACAAGGATAATATTCCCCCGTCCCGGACAATATTATCACGAAGGTTGTCTGCAATCGGTTACAGTGCTTTAGCGCAGTCTAAAAATACTTAAAATTTACCGAATTAGTGCAACCGGTTGCATTTTAAGGGCATTTAAGTTCTTTGACGACAACCGATCCCCAAAACTTGCAAATTCTCCCTCCTTGTCTCCCTACCCCTGTTCCCTCGCTGTTTTTCCATCCTGTTCCTCTCCCTTATTTTATCCCAAAGAATTATTGAATCGTATTTTTAAGCCTTCAAAATCAACTTATGAGAAAATTAGTA
>CAMLGR010000220.1 GCA_946479615.1 uncultured Bacteroidota bacterium
GACCACCAGTCATGGTAAGCGGATTGCACAAACATTGCTCGCTAAACAAAAAGAACTTGATCCATCGCGTACCAGCACTTATGCAGCCGATGTGCCCAATGTATTTAATGGCGTGAATGAAGTGATACCGGTACGCGGATTTAATTATCGCCAGAAAGCAGTAGCTGATTATCACCGCGATCATCCCAATCAGCCGATCCTGGGTACTGAAATGGGAAGCACGGTCACTACGCGGGGAGCTTATGAAAAAGACAGCATCCGCGGATATGTGCCCGACCAGGATATCACGGCTCCTTCATGGGCAAGCAAAGCAGAGGATTGGTGGGTGCTGGCAGCAGAAAATCCTTACTGGATGGGAGGTTTTGTATGGACAGGATTTGATTATCGTGGTGAACCAACGCCATACCGCTGGCCTAATATCAATTCACATTTCGGGATCATGGATGTATGCGGTTTCCCGAAGAACATCTATTATTATTATCAATCCTGGTGGACCGATAAAGATGTATTGCATATTTCCCCGCACTGGAACTGGGGTAACAGGAGAGGGCAACCGATCGATGTATGGGTGAACAGCAATGCCGATAATGTGGAATTATTCCTCAATGGAAAAAGTTTAGGTAAAAAGGATATGCCCCGCAATAGTCACCTGCAATGGAGCGTGAACTATGCGCCCGGCGTACTGGAAGCAGTAGCTTATAAAAAAGGAAAGAAATTGACAACAAAAGTGGAGACAACAGGTCCACCGGCAGAAGTGGTGCTCACTCCTTATAAAACAACGATGCTGGGTGATGGTAAAGATGCAGCGATCATTAATATTTCTGTTGTTGATAAGGAAGGTCGTGAAGTACCCGATGCCGATAATATGATCCGTTTCTCTATTTCCGGTAACGGAAAGATCATTGGTGTAGGTAATGGCGATCCAAGCAGTCATGAACCCGATAAATGTGAAGAAGGAGCCTGGCAGCGCAGTTTGTTCAATGGAAAATGCCAGGTCATTGTTCAATCGGGTAAAGATGGCGGTGCGATCAAATTTGAAGCAAAAGCAGCGGGTTTATCGACAGGCTCCACCGATATCGTTACGGTTTCACCGGTCAATGCCGCCGTGGTCACTATCGATAAAACGTATGAATTAAAAGGAGAAGCTGCCAAACCCAGGGAAGCGACGAAAATGCTGGGTGCTGATATTTCTTTCTTACCGCAACTGGAAGACAGGGGTATTAAATTTTCCGATAAAGGTGTTGCCAAAGATGCGATTGCTATCCTGAAAGATCATGGATTTAATTATGTGCGTCTCCGCATTTTCAATGATCCTGCTGCGGAAGGTGGTTATTCACGCGGGAAAGGATTCTGTGACCTGGAACATACAAAGCAAATGGCGAAGCGGGTAAAAGCAGCCGGTCTGAAACTCCTGTTGGATTTTCATTACAGCGATACCTGGGCCGATCCCGGCAAACAATACAAACCAGCGGCCTGGCGCGGTCTGTCTTTTGATGAAACAAAAAAAGCATTGTATGATTATACCAGGAAAGTGATGCAGGAACTGAAAGACCAGGGTACTACGCCTGATATGGTGCAGGTAGGCAACGAGATCAATCATGGCATGGTTTGGCCTGAAGGAAATATCAGTCATCCTGATAGCCTCGCGCAATTGATCGCTGCGGGTACCGCTGGGGTAAAAGCAGTCGATCCATCGGTTGTAATTATGTTGCATATTGCATTGGGTGGACAGAATGATGAATCGGTGTTCTTTATGGACCAGATGATGGCGCGCAGTGCAAAATTTGATGTGATCGGGCTTTCCTATTATCCCAAATGGCACGGCAGACTGGATGATCTCCGGGATAATATGAACGACCTGTTGAGAAGATATAATAAGGATATCATCGTGGTAGAATATTCCGCGCGGAAGAACGAAGTGAATAAAATTGCTTTTGATCTGCCGGGTGGTAAAGGAAAAGGCACTTGTATCTGGGAGCCATTGAGTACCTGGGAAAAAGTGTTTGATGCAGATGGAAAGTCCAATGACCTGATATTGTTATACGATGATATCAATAAACAATTCATTGCAGGCAACTAACTTGGTTATCCCTATGTGTGTATTTCCTATATGTCCTATGTGCCTATGTGGTGAGATTACGCCAATCAGATTTTTACCACATAGGCACATAGGTTTCACATAGGGATATTGTAAATAGAATAATTTAAAATAATTAGAAATGAGAAGATCTTATTATTTACTAACCTTTCTTTTTATACAGGCGTATAGCCTTTGCATTGCGGCTCCTGATCCACGGCAGCGATTACTTATCGATGCAGGATGGAAATTTTCATTGACGGATACAGCCGGGGCTGATAAACCCTCTTTCAATGATAGCAAATGGAGAACGCTGAATCTCCCGCATGACTGGAGTATCGAGAACGCATTTATCGAAACAGCACCCACTGGGGGCGGTGGAGGATATCTTCCTACCGGTGTGGGTTGGTACCGTAAACACCTGGCACTTCCCAAATCGGCCAATGGAAAAAATGTATGGATAGAATTCGATGGCGTATACCAGAACAGCGATGTCTGGATCAACGGGCATCACCTGGGGCATTATCCCAATGGCTACATGAGTTTTTATTATGATCTTACTCCTTATCTCAAAAGTGGTGATAATATTATAGCGGTACGCGTTGATAATTCTTTACAACCCAATACCCGTTTTTATTCAGGTTCGGGTATCTACCGCCATGTATGGCTGAATATTGCCGATGCTGTGCATGTAGCTCAATGGGGAACCTATATCACTACGCCCGTAGCCGATTCATCGACTGCCACTGTAGTTATTAAAACGCAGATTGAAAATAAAAGCAACCGCATCCGTAACGGCGTATTCCGCTCGTTGATACTCGATGCGAAAGGAAACGAGGTGGGTCGCGCTGAATTATCGTATGCTGTTACGGCCGGGAATATATTCGAGGCCGAACAAAAAGTTACGGTTGCATCTCCATCGCTCTGGTCGCTGGAAAAGCCGGAGATGTATAGTGTTCGTTCTTCTATTGTCGAAAAAGATAAAGTTATCGATGTAGTGAACACTCCCTTTGGTATCCGTGATATTAAATATGATGTCAACAAGGGATTTTTATTGAATGGGAAGCAGGTAAAGATGAATGGCGTTTGCCTGCATCATGATGCCGGCAGTGTAGGCGCGGCTGTTCCCGAAGCTATGTGGGTAAGAAGATTGCAGGTATTAAAAGAAATGGGATGCAATGCGATCCGGACTTCCCACAACCCGGTAGCACCTGAGTTTCTTGATCTTTGCGATCGCATGGGTTTCCTGGTGCAGGATGAGATCTTTGACGAATGGAAATCAGGGAAAGTAAAATACGGGTACAGTAATTATTTCGATCAATGGTCGCAGCATGATCTTGTCGGGTTTATCCGTCGTGACCGCAACCACCCTTCCGTTGTGATGTGGAGTGCAGGAAATGAGATCGGGGAACAAAAACAGGAAAAAGGATTGGATGTATTGCTTCCGCTGATCCAGACATTTCACCGGGAAGATCCTACCCGTCCTGTTACCACCGGCAATGATAATATAGCTGCCGATAACGGATCGGCTAAAATTCCTTTCTTACAGGCGTTGGATATTGTAGGATATAATTATGTGGACCGCTGGCATGAGCGCCGTGAATTATTTTATAGTATCGATCGTCATGATCACCCCGAATGGAAAATGGTAGGAACCGAAAGCGTTTCTGTCTCCGGTGTGCGGGGTAATTATTATGGTGGTGGTTTTGGTGGCGTCGATTCATCGGTGATCAGGGCCGCAAACATGGCCGGTCTCATCCGTGCAGAACAATTATGGAAGTTTGTTTCCTCGCATGATTATGTCATTGGTGATTTTATGTGGACGGGAATCGATTACCTGGGTGAAGCGCGCTGGCCCACGAAGAATGCTTCTTCCGGTGTCATCGATCTCTGTGGTTTTCCCAAGGATGCCTATTATTTTTACCAGAGCCAATGGACTACGCAACCAATGATCCACCTGTTCCCTCATTGGAATTGGAAAGGAAAAGAAGGTAAAGTGATCCAGGTACTGGCTTATACCAATTGCGATAGCGTGGAGCTTTTTTTAAATGGAAAATCATTTGGTATCAAGGCGCTCGAATTTCCAAGACAGGGAAATTCCGGTGGCTGGAACCGCTATGATCGTCCGCAAATAGGCAGTACTACCGGCGATCTTCATTTGGCATGGGATGTTCCTTATGAAGCAGGTACTTTAAAAGCAGTAGGAAGAAGAGCTGGGAAGATCGTTTATACGGAAGAAATCAAAACGACGGGAGCACCGGCTGCGATCCGTTTGTCTGCTGATCGTACTTCTATCAAAGCCGATGGATATGATGTAACACATATAAAAGCAGAAGTAGTAGATGCAAATGGATTAGTGGTTCCTGATGCGAATAGTCAATTACAGGTTTCAGTAACAGGGAATGGACAGTTGATCGGCCTGGATAATGGCAACCCGCGTGATCATACGTCCATGAAAAGTCCATCACGTTCGGCGTTTAATGGACTGGCGCTGGCAGTGGTTCAATCAACGGGTAAAGCAGGAAGTATAAAAGTGCAGGTGGATTCACCGGAACTGAAAAGCGGCCTCATTGAAGTCGTCTCTTCAAACTAACTCCGCGATCCTCTGTGTCTCCTCCGTGGCCCTCTGCGTATAATTTCTGTAAAAGAGATTCTATTCATAAGCTCTGAAGGACTTTAACCTGATATTTTACTACAAGAGTTATACACAGAGGGCCACGGAGGAGACACAGAGATAAAAACTATAAAAATGAAAATAAGTTTATTACTAAAAGGGTTATTTGCCTGGATGCTTTTCTCGGCCATGATCCCTGCCGGTGAACCCAAAGAAATTCTTCTCTGGCCAAATGGCGCTCCCGGTTCGGAAGGCAAGACAGGAGAGGAGAAAGTCAGGATAGCCGAGACGGGAGATCATGTGGTCTCCGGTATTCATCATCCATCGATCACTCCATACCTGCCTGCAAAAAATAAAGCGACCGGCGCCGCAGTGATCATTGCACCCGGTGGCGGTCACACCGAATTGTGGATCGATCATGAAGGATATACGCTGGCCCGCTGGCTGAGCGAAAGAGGCATTGCCGCATTTGTATTGAAATACAGGCTGGCCCGCGAACCCAATTCAACTTATACGATCGATGAACATGAAGTGGCTGATATGCAACGGGCGATCAGGCTGGTTCGCAGCCGCGCCAGAGAATGGAATATCGATACAGCCCGCATTGGAGTAATGGGCTTCTCTGCCGGCGGCGAAGTCGCGGCGATGGTCGCGTAC
>CAMLGR010000221.1 GCA_946479615.1 uncultured Bacteroidota bacterium
GCGCATCACGGCTTTGTTGCATCGCTTCCTGATAATGCGCGGTGCGGTATTCGATCTCGGCGATATTGAGCAACTGGTAAAAAGCCTGCAGACCTTTATCCTGTTTGACTTTCACCAGGTAATCATACACTTTGCCGGCATTGGCTTTTGCTTCAGCATAATGGCCGTTGTCTGCATAGAAAAGAGAAGCATGACGCAGAAAATCCATGTATATATTGTCATAATCGCCCTGGTAACTTTCTTCATACAACGACTGGCTCCTGCTATAATAAAAAGCGGCGCTGTCATCCAGTTGTTTATTCTCAAAAGCAACCGCCTTCGCATAATTG
Source organism: uncultured Bacteroidota bacterium (assembly GCA_946479615.1). The sequence goes on from CAMLGR010000221.1 coordinate 330, forward strand.
CCATCGGCCTGCCAGAAAAGATAGTCACCTTTTGATTTTTCCAGTTTTGCCAAACCACTGTTCAGGTAATCCAGCGCACGGTCATATTCATTCACCGCGTTATAATATTGGCCCAATAAGATCTCTGAAATAAATATATCAGGATCGGTTGCATCGAGCTTTTGTTTTTTCTGCTGATACGAATACAATAGCAATTCCCCGTTCTTTCCATAATCGCCGATCTCCTGGTATACACCGGCGAGGTTGTCGATGGCCTGGAACAAACCCGATAACGCATCTTTCTTTTTCGGATGTGGTTGCGGGCTGGCAAGGAACTGTTGAAAGTATTGTATCGTTTTCTGCATCGCTGCCATGGCATCCGATGTTTTGCCATTGGCGCTGTAAAGTGCAGCCAGGTTATTATTTATGTTGGCACTGCGATAGTATTTATTCAGATCATTGTCCGGCATGGAAGCCAGCACGGCAAGCGCCTGGTTGAAATACAAACCGGCACTGTCATACTTTGAATTGTACCACATCATTGAGCCCATGCCATTACACGACATATAAAGATCCTCCGGCAATACATCAGCAGATGCTTTTCGCAGGGCATACGCTTTGCGTTGATGATAGGCGGCACCGGTAACATCGCCTAACCGTTGCAGGCATACTCCCAGGTTATATTCAGAACGTGCCACCTGTAATGAATCGCGTCCTGGTGCAAGCAATGAATAAGTCAGGGCCTGCTGGCTGGCCTTGTATGCCTGTACATCTTCCGATATATCCTGGAAAAACTGGGTGGCTCCCCGGCACACATCTATCAGGTTGGCGGCAGGGACCGCATTAGTTTTCAGATGATCGATAAAAGCAAATACAGCGATCGCTGCTTTCTCATTACCGCCACGATGCTGTTCTATTTGTCCGGTCAATGAAACATAATAAGCAAGGGTATCGAAATTTTTATGTTCGATAAAATACTGTACCTCTTTATTCAACAGGTCGGTAGCCATGACGTCATTACCCGCTGCTATCGCCTGTGCAAGTGGTGACAGGTCCTTTTGCTGATCGCGGCTGACCAGCGGGCAAAACATAACCAACCCGATTACCAGGATGATGCTGATTTTATTCAACATGATTATTTTTTATTTAATGGAGGTTAGCAGTGCATTACTTTCAGGGTGGTCGGATGCTGCGATATATTTCCTGGCTTCTTCAAGGGATTTCTCTTTCAGTAAAATAAGTCCGTAATACCAGCAGGCATCTTTATAAAATGCACCACCGGGTTGGTTCAATGTTTTTTGCAGGTAGGTTTTTGCCTGTTGCTTTTCACCGGCGGCTAAATACGACATGCTTAAGAAATACGAAAGCGTATCATTGCCTGGTCTTTTTTCTTCGAGCGGGGTCCAGGCGTTGATGGCCTGTTGATAATTCCCGTCTTTATAATCCACCATTCCTTTTTCAAATGTATAATCATTGCTGATCCCCATAGCGGTCATCAGGCCGGGATCGGGACTATAATATTTACTGTATAATGTATCATAGCGTGATTCTTTCAGTAAAAAGAACCAGCCTGATAATCCGGCAAGTACGATCACGGAAGCAGCAGCAATCCATTTGCGGGAAAAAGAAATAATGCGCCCTGTTGTTTTTGATGTATGTGTATGGTATTCCTGCAATTGATTTCTTACCTCGGCCTGCCGGATGCCTAAACGCAGCAGTTCTGCTTCTTTCAGCTTATCGCGCAACGATTCATTTGTCTTCAGCTGCTCATCGAAAGCCTGCTGTTCGGCAGGAGATAATTCTCCATCCAGGAACTGCTGAATGCGTTCCCATTCTTCCGGCGATATGTTGTAATCCTGTTTCATAGGTTGCTATTTTTTGATCACCAGGTTACGGAGTTTTTCGAGGCAACGGTATTTATTGTTTTTGGCCGTTGCTTCTGTCCATGAAAAGACAGTGGCAATTTCTTTGAGCCGTTGTTTCTCAAAATAAAACCGCCGCAGCAATTCGTGACAGGGTTCGCCCAACTCTTTATACTGTTTTTCCACCCGGTCAATATAGTCAAGTTCATCGGGTGGAAGACTTTCTTCTACGGGTGCTATTTTTTCCATATCATCCACTGCTACCGTGGTTTTAAATTTTACGGAACGAAGATGGTCCAGCCATTTATTTTTTGCAATGCGGAAAATATAGCCCGAAAGGGCGGTCTCGCTTTCAGGTTCAAATTTATCCATTACGATATTCCGCCACGCAGCGATAAATGCTTCCTGGAATACATCCTTTGCATCTTCGGAATTTCCATTGTTCTGCAATACGAAGGTTTCCACCTTCGGGTAATTCAACGTATACACGTATTGCATGACATCGGGTTGATTCTCCCTGATTCCAACGATTTGCCTTCTTACATTCATCAGTTGCACTCTGTTTTCAGCGGTTCATGTGAACCTGCTAAAAATACACGCAAAAAATGAAAAAAAACAGCCTGTTGGTAATACATCGCTACAGGGGCTAAAAGGTCATCAGGATATATCCGGATGAGGCAGGTAAAGCAGGGTAGACCCGGGGTTCAAAAAAATATCATCGGGAACTGATGACTTTTCCTGCCTTGCCCGATGCAAGGACATACCGTCTGCTGCTATCAGTGGCATCCACACTAAAAAGAGCATCATGAAAATCATTGACAATATAAGTAAACCTTTTCCATTAAAAAGCCGCCATTATATAGTCGCCGGCAGTTTCATATTGGTCCTCTTCGTTATGGCATCCTGCAAAAAATCCGGGAACGAGGAAGAAAAACCAGTATTTGGCACCTGTAAAGGGGTAGCAGCAAAGGGGCACCTGTCTTATTCAAGCGCTACGAATATATATAATTATACAACCAGCGGGGGAGGGCATATTGAAATAAAACCTGGACTTTCCATCGTCATTTCTCATGACAATTATCCTGGCTTCACTATTGAATTATGGGGGGCTGTTGGAACTGGTACCCCGGCTTCTTATTACCACGAAAATGTAAATGGCACACATATAAAGGACAGGTTAGGTATGCGCCGCACGATTATTTTTCCTGATGGCGCCAGGATCACTTTTTATACAAATGAATTGAACGGACCTGTTCTTTCCGTTACTATTTATGATGGAGAGGAAGTGCATCATATCAATCCCACCTGCAATACTATTGAATATAGTACCGCGCATTCCAATTATGCTGGTGAACTGGATGAAGAAGAGCCTGATGGTGAAGCCGGCACATTTGAGTTTACCAGCACCGGGTTATTGTTTGTAGATATTTATACAGAAAATACGGCGGGTGTCAAGGTAATGAACCGTGTACCGCTTGCCGAGATAAACCGTTCCAATCCCGGTCAGGTCAATGATTTATTTCCCTGATCAATTCCTGTCCGAAAAATTTCATTACCATATAATTTTCCTGACTGCCACACCTCTGTTCAAAAAATATACATCATGAAAATTGTTGACTTCACCAGTAAACGATATACAGTAAAAAGCAGGCGTTATATAACAGTAGCCGGTTTATTATTCGCCCTGGTTGCTATTGCTTCCTGTAAAAAAAGCAAGGAGGAGGAAGAAAAACCTGTGTTTGGTACCTGCAAGACTGTTGCGGCAACAAGTCACCTGAGTTATTCAAGCGCCACAAATGTATATACCTATACCACCCATGGAGGAGGACATATAAAAATACAACCAGAAATAAGCATTACGATTACCCACGATGAGTACCCGGGTTTCAGTATCGATTTATGGGGAAGTGTTGCTGCCGCTACCCCGGCTTCTTATTACCATGAAAATCTCAATGGCAAGCATGTCAAGGACCGGGTAGATGTACGTCGCACGATTATTTTTCCTGATGGCGCCAAAATCACTTTTTATACCAATGAATTAAAAGGACCTGTCATTTCTGTTACTATTTATGATGGTGAAGAAGTGCACCATATCAATCCTTCCTGCAATAAGATCGAGTATAGTACCACGCATTCATCTTTTGCCAATGAACTCGATGAAGAAGAACCGGATGGTGAAGCAGGCGCATTTGAATTTACATCTACCGGTCTGCTGTTTGTAAATCTTTATGGAGAATATACACCCGGGGTAAAAGTGATGAACCGCGTATTGATCGGTGAGCTTTTCCGGGCAAATCCTACGAAGGTCAATGATTATTGGCCCTGATCTTTTTAGTGTTCAATGAAAGTTCCGTTCCGCAAAGTAGTGTGGAATAGCGTTAGCCCGTCCGTGCCGCAAGAGCTTCGAAGAAATTCGGGGCTTTCTTGTTTTGAGAAATTCTTCAAAGAGGAAGGAGCTCCAAAAAAAGGAAGTCTTTTATGAAGAAAGAATCAGCCCACAGGGGACCGCAGAGAAAAGGAGGAACGCAGAGATAATTGTTATCTCTTTATTGAATAGTGAAGGGCTGTAACACCGCAGGAGAATGTCTTCGTCAATAGTGGGTTTAAGTTTGTTTTGCTTTTAATTCTTGCAAATACAGGAATACCTTCTCCCAGGAGAACCGGGTTGACAAATAACCAGTACTCATCGATCAGGTTATATTCCATTAAAGAATGAACAGCCGAAGGACTGCCAAAGATCAGGATGGAAATGCCACGAATACAAACAGGCTTCCTTATAAGGCGTCGCTCTTTATAAAAAAGGAAAGGCAAATTATTTTATATAACTGAATGGCAAATCTGCATTATATGCAGGATGGTGCCGTTGGTTCCGGTTTACAAGATAAATGTTCCTGTTTTATTACTGGTCTGATTGCGGCAACCATACCTTCATTTTATTTACACCTCTGTTCGACCATAAATAATATGGGATCAGTGTCAGGTTACCGGTAGATAGTTTTGCCGTCAGTACATTCACCTGTTCACCCAGCAATTCCTGTTTTTGAGATTTCATCCCGACGTTGCGGGGTACCTCTATTGCTGCGATAGCAGGATTGTCAACTTCTTCGGCGCAATAGACAATAGGTCCTGATTCGAACGCCACTTTATGCTGGTTATCTTTAACGCTGTTATT
>CAMLGR010000222.1 GCA_946479615.1 uncultured Bacteroidota bacterium
ATATTCATACCCGGTTGCCGCTGAATGGATACATCCGGACGATTGAGGAAGATAGTTTAGGGAATATCTGGCTGGGATCAGATGGTACCGGGGTTGCTGTTTATGATCCTTCTGCCAAAAGATTTACCCTGCTTGATCGCATGACCAGCAACCTGCCCTCCAATAATGTATTTGATATTTATACCGATAAAACAGGAGTTGTATGGATTGGTACGGATGGAGGAGGATTGAGCCGGTGGAACGGAAATAATGAGTTTGTTTCTTATACGGAAACGGATGGCCTTGCCAATGCCTCTATTCATAAAATCCTGGAAAGCGATTCGGGCAAATTATGGGTGAGCACGAATAAAGGTGTGAGCAGTTTTGATAAGAGAACGGGCAGGGTTAAAAATTATTCTTACCGGAATGGTTTGCAAAAAAGCACATTTTTTTCAGGGGCCGGTCTTAAAGCATCAAATGGAGATCTTTTTTTTGGCGGACTTGATGGGTTTAATTTTATTAATCCTTCCTGTCATTTTACCAAACGCGCAGCGCCATCCCTGGTATTTACCGACCTGAAGATCTCCAACAAAAGTGTTATGCCGGGACCGAAGGAAGCGATAAAGGAAAATATATCGGTAGCCAAAGAGATCACACTGAGTTATAAAGAAAATTTCACGCTTGATTTTGTCGCGTTGAATTATACAGCTCCGCAGGAGAACCGGTATTCTTATAAATTGGATGGTTTTGATAAAGACTGGAATAATGTCGGTACTTCACAAAAAGCAATATATACAAACCTGGATCCGGGCCGTTATACGTTTCGTGTGAAAGCAGTGAGTGACGATGCAAGTTGGGAAAGCCCCGAACGATTGATAAACATTTATGTAAGACCACCTTTCTGGCGCACTATTTATGCTTATATAGCGTATGCATTTTTGATAATAACGTTTTTAATTGCCTGGCGTTATTGGGGCATTAAACGGCTCAAAGCCAAATTTGAACTGGAACAGGAGCGCCTTCATTTTTCACAAATGCTGAAGCAGGAGCGAAAAGAAGCGGAGCATAAGCATGAGCTGGACCAGGCAAAAATAAAATTCCTCACTAACCTGAGCCATGAATTCAGAACGCCTATTTCCCTGATTGCTTCTCCTGCTGCGCAGTTGCTGGAAACAGAACCCGACGAAATAAGAAAAGAGCAACTTGGTTTAATTAAACGTAATAGCAAGCGTTTGCTGAACCTCGTGAATCAATTGCTTGATTTCCGGAAGCTCGAAGAAAACGAACTACGGCTGAATACCAGTGAAGGTGACCTGGTTTCATTTGCCAAGGATGTGGCCGATTCATTCAAGGATATTTCCGAGCGAAAACATATCAATTTTGTTTTTTCTTCTTCCCTGGTTCATTACCACACGTCTTTCGATAAGGATAAGCTGGAACGGATCCTCTTTAATTTATTATCCAATGCATTCAAGTTTACACGGGGTGATGGCAAGATATCATTGAGGATTGATGAAGAACTTTCTTCCGATATCAGGATCACTGTTGCCGATACGGGTATTGGCATGACGCCGGCTACGCAAGAAAAAGTATTTGACCGTTTTTTCCAGGACGATGCAAACCCGGGCATCATGAACCAGGGAAATGGCATTGGCCTGTCGATCACAAAAGAGTTTGTCAAACTTCATGGAGGCACTATTGATGTTGAAAGCATAGAAGGTAAAGGAAGTGCATTCATTATGCGGTTTCCTTTCAGGCCGGTCGTATTGCCGTCAGAAGAAACGCCGGTTGCTGAGCTGGCAAAGGCTGATGTTATCGCTGATGCCGAAAAACCAACTATATTAATAGTCGAAGATCATGATGATTTCCGCCGCTATCTTACCCAAACCCTCAGCAGCTATTACAAGATAGTGGAAGCCTCTGATGGAAAGCAGGCCTGGCAGAAAATACTGGCCCTGCATCCGCAGGTTATTGTCAGTGATATCAATATGCCGGAAATGGATGGTATTGTTTTGTGCCGGAAAATAAAATCGGATAAGAGAACAAGCCATATCCCGATCATACTTTTAACAGCGCTGACAGGTGACACGAACCAGCTTATCGGGTTGAATACAGGCGCCAATGATTACCTGACAAAGCCATTCAATTTTGAGATCCTGAATATCAAGATCAGGAACTTGTTGAACCTGAACCAGAATTTAAAAAGCGTTTATAGCAAACAGGTCAAGGTGATCACACCGGATTCGGAGGTACAGTCTGAAGATCAGAAATTATTACTGCGTGTCGTTCAATATATCGAATCAAACCTGGATAACCCTGAACTGTCAGTAGAGGAACTGAGCAAACAGGTGCATATCAGCCGCGGAACCCTTTATAATAAGATTGTTAGTTTAACAGGTGAATCGCCGGTGGAATTTATCCGCTCCTTTAAACTGGATAAGGCGGCAGCACTTCTGGAGAAAAGCGATCTGAAGGTTACGGAGATCGGCTATACGGTTGGGTTTCCTACCCCCAATTATTTCACCCGCGCATTCAAGGCCAGGTTCAATATGTCACCGTCTGACTATTTAAAGTTGAAAAGGGGGGAAATTAATCCTCCCGGGCAGCATACCTGAATTGCCGGAAATACTAATAGTAAACCAGTAGCAGGCTATCGTTACGGGCTGTTTTTGTACAAACCGAAAAGAGATTTGGTTAATTGTCGAAGTGAAGGAGTTGGTTTAACCTGACTTTTACCATGAAGTCAATGTCAAAACTGACCATATGCGTAACCGATTGCTTTTCCGAAACTGCTTTGCCACGCCATTCTTCAACAGGGTTTTTGCCCCGGCCGCACCAGGATTATTGATCCTGTCGTTCAGGGGACTGCCTTCCGCCTGGTTTTTTCCTTTTTTATTTCTTCCCGTAAGGTTTTCCATTTCAGATGACGACCGGTTATGTGCGTCCCCATTTTTGACACCTGGCATCAACTTTTAAATCAATTTTTCATCTTAAAAAAAAGAAAATGAAAAACAAATTTACTCTTGCAGTCATTTTTCTTTGTCTTATTTACCAGCAGGCAAGCGCACAGTTACCACGCGTGTATACTGTTGAAAATACAGGGTCGGCGTACCCGGCACCGGCATTGCCTTATTTAAGTCAGCAACCTGTTATCGAACCTCTGCCCGATCCGTTTATGTGGGCTGATGGCAGCGGCCGTTCTACCAATTTCAGTGATTGGGAACACCGTCGCAATGAGATCAAAGCGCAGATTGAGAATTACGAAATCGGCACCAAACCTCCGCGGCCTGATAGTATTACGGCAACGTTTACACAGGGTACTACAGCAGGATCGGGAACGCTGAGAGTGGTTGTAACCAAAAACGGGCAAACACTTACGTTGAGTTCACAGGTTTCTTTTCCTACAGTGCCGGGTCCCTGGCCGGCAGTGATCGGCATGAACAGTCTTTCCGGCAGCGTACCGGCCACTGTTTTTACGAACAGGAATATTGCCAGGATCACGTTCAGCCATAATAATGTAACAACATATGGTAATCCACAATTAACCGATCCGTATTTCAAACTTTATCCTGAACAGAACCTTGTCAATGCCGGTCAATACAGTGCATGGGCATGGGGCGTGAGCCGGATTATTGATGGTCTTGAACTGGTACAGGATAGTCTTCCAATCGATCTGAAACATCTTGCAGTTACAGGTTGTTCCTATGCCGGCAAGATGGCGCTTTTTGCGGGCGCATTCGACGAGCGTATTGCATTGACTATTGCACAGGAATCCGGTGGTGGCGGCGCACCGGCCTGGCGTGTTTCAGAAACATTGGGTGATGTAGAAAAACTGGGCGCAACAGATTATACATGGTTCCGCGATAGTATGAGGCAATATGCCGGATCCAATGTATCGAGATTACCACATGACCATCACGAATTAATGGCGATGGTAGCACCAAGAGCATTACTGGTTACGGGTAATACAGATTTTACCTGGCTGGCGAATCCTTCCTGCTATGTTTCGGCAAGAGCTACAAAGGAAGTTTATAAAACGTTTGGAGTAGGCGACCGTTTTGGTTTTTATATCGACGGAGGACATGGTCACTGTGCAGTACCTGCCGCGCAGGTGCCGGTGATGCAGGCGTTTGTCGATAAATTTCTGCTGGACAGAGATACGATCAATACAGATACAGTAGGTGTGAATCCATTTCCTAATGTAGATTATAAACGCTGGTATCAATGGTGGGGAACAGGAAACCCGGTCCTTCCTGCTGAACCTATTGGTCGCCGGATATGGCTGGAAGCAGAATGTGCACAGGTTGGATCAAGCTGGAACACACTTGCCGATACTGCTGCTTCGAATGGATTATATATAATGGGTAAACTGGGATTGCAAAATCTTTCCAGTGCCGCCACATCAGATACAGCGCTGGCCATATTTAAGTTCAGGATCGATAGCCTTGCCGATTATATCGTTCGCGCAAGGGTAAATTGTCCTACTGCAGATGATGACAGTTACTGGATCAAGATCGATAATGGCAGCTCTGTTACAGTAAACGGGTTGAATGGTTCGGGATGGCAATGGGTGATACTGGCGAATGCAAGGCTCGATACGGGTATGCATACCATTACGATCTGTTACAGGGAGGATGGGGCGAAGTTGGATAAATTACTGATCACTACTTCCAATGCTACGATCAATGGCGCCGGGGTGAGAGGTCCCAATTGTGGGACAGCACCGGTGATCACGCCGGGACAAACATTCCTGGTAAATGAAAATGCAGCCGATAGTTCTGTTGCCGGTACAGTGGCAGCTATAGATGCAGATGCAGAAACCGTTTTGCAGAAATGGACTATTACAGGCGGAACAGGCGCTGCTCTTTTTTCCATTGATGCCAATACAGGACAATTGGTAGTGAAAGACGGAACGGCTTTTGATTTTGAATCAGCCACGAGGTCATATACATTGACATTTACCGTGTCGGATGGTTATTATACCAGTGCGGAGGAGACTGCTACTGTTTCTATTACGAATGTAAATGATAATACGCCGGTTATTACGGCAGGTCTTAGTTTCCGTATAGATGCCGGTAACTGTAATGGTGTAGGTACTGTAACTGCAACCGACGCAGACAATAATAATCAACCGGGCTTTACTACGTTTCA
>CAMLGR010000223.1 GCA_946479615.1 uncultured Bacteroidota bacterium
TCATAAACAGTTTTCTCATGTGAACGGTCATAAAAAGACCAAAGCAGGTGGCTTTCCAGTCGGCCTGCTTTTTTATTCCTGTAAATGTAAGCCTCCCGGGCCGTAACAACAGACACGGAGAATTTTGTCCGCCGGGAATTATGAATTTAGAATTATGAATGGATAAGGACAGTTCAATTACCAAACATTCATTCATAATTCTGCATTCATAATTCATAATTCAAATTCCCTTTCTCCTTTCTTATTTTTCTCTATCTTCATCCCCTGCCTGCTTCGCTCATACCTTTTTACAAACCAACAAACATGAAAAAACGATTCCTGGTCGCCTTTTTTCTCCTGCCATTATTTGCCGCAGCACAGGCACCTGCGGAAAAATACCCGGTTGATTCGGCTTCGATAGAACAGTCCGGCGTACCCAAAGGAGAAGTAATGAAATTCACCTTCGATCATTCCTCCATTTTCCCCGGCACCTGGCGTGAATACTGGGTATATGTGCCCGCGCAATACAAACCTGATAAACCAGCCTGCGTATATGTCAACCAGGACGGCATTCAATGGAAAGCTCCTGTCGTATTCGACAATCTCATTTATAAAAAAGAAATGCCCATCACCATTGGTGTTTTTGTGACACCCGGCCGTGTGATGGCAGATAGTGGAACTAATGCATTGGCCCGTTATAACCGCAGTTTTGAATATGATGGATTAGGCGATGCTTATGTACGTTTTATCCTGACTGAAATATTGCCGGAAGTAGAAAAACATAAAACAAGCGATGGTCGTGCGATTCATTTATCCAAAAATGGTAATGACCGTGCAATCGGTGGCTCCAGCAGCGGGGCGATCTGTGCTTTCACCGCAGCATGGGAAAGACCCAATGAATTTTCAAGAGTATTCAGTGCGATTGGTACGTATGTCGCTTTACGTGGCGGGGAACGTTATCCCTGGCTGGTAAGAAAATATGAACCTAAGCCGATCCGCGTTTTTTTACAGGACGGCGCCAATGATCTGAACATCTATGCCGGCGACTGGTGGAAAGCGAATGAAATGATGGAACGCGCACTCACGTTTTCAGGATATGAAGTCAATCATGCCTGGGGCGAAGGCGCTCATAGCGGCAACCAGGGTACAGCGATCTTTCCTGATGTGATGCGTTTCTTATGGAAAGGCTGGCCGCAACCTGTTACAACAGGCCCTACCAAAAATCAATTCTTAAGCGACCTGCTGATACCAGGCGAAGGATGGGAACTCGTAGGCGAAGGATATCAATTTACAGAAGGTACGGCAACGAATGCAAGTGGTGAAGTTTTTTACCAGGATATTCCAACCTCCAAAACCTATAAGATAGGATTGGATGGAAAGCTGGTCACATTGGCCGTCGATGCAAAAAAAGCAAGCGGTACCTGTTTTGGTCCAGATGGTAAAAGATATACTGTTGCAGGTGGCACCAAACAGATATTAAGCTATGATAAAAATGAAAAGGTAACGGTGATCGCAGACAGCATTTCCGGTAATGATCTCGTCGTTGCCAATAATGGAAATATTTATGTGACAGTACCGGACGGTTCTACAAGACCGAGTAAGTTGTATCTCATCAGGCCCAATGGCGAAAAAATTGTTGTGGATGAAGGATTGAAATTTGCCAATGGTGTAGCGCTTTCACCGGATCAGACACAGTTATACGCGACTGAATCTGCTTCGCATTGGGTATGGGTCTATAAAATAATGCCGGATGGTAAACTGGCCTATAAGCAACGTTATGGCTGGCTGCATGTACCGGATACCGAAGAAAATGCATGGTCCGATGGATTGAAATGTGATACAGCCGGAAGAGTATACGTCACCTCGCGGTTGGGGATACAGGTCATGGATCAATTGGGAAGAGTGAATGCCATATTACCATTGCCAACTACAGGTATGGCTTCCAATGTATGTTTCGGTGGCCCTGATCTGAATATCTTATACGTGACCTGTGTAGATAAAGTATACAGGCGTAAACTGAAAACAAAAGGAGTGAATCCATTTGATAAGCCGTATAAGCCGGCTGTTCCGCGGTTATAACGATTTACGTACTATATTAATAAACCCAATCTCCGGATTGGGTTTATCTTTTATAAAGAAGGTAAATTGTTAATCCCGCTTATAGATGATCAATTCATCGTTGGTAAGTTGCGCCAGGTAGTTTTCTTTATACAATCGGATCTTTCCGGCTCCGGTAATAAAACCAATATTCTCAAAATTCCGGTTCCATACCGGACCATCGTATTTATGTGAAAAATAAAATACTCGCCGTTGTTAAGAAAATAAATGCCCTGTACGCCTAGTCTGCGGTTCTTTAAAAATGTTTATCCTTCCAGTTCCACTACTTCAGCATTTCCAAGAAGAGGGAACACTTCCGGCCGGGGATCAATTCAATTCTTTCCAGTGAAGGCAGTTCCCACGCAACATACTTTCCATGATCGGGTAGCCTGATCAACAATTATAGTTATCCCTATGTGAAACCTATGTTCCTATGATCCTATGTGGTGAGACTACGCCAGTCAGCCTTTTTACCACATAGGGTCATAGGCACATAGGAATACACACATAGGTAATTACTAATGCTGAGCATTGCTAAGAGAATACCCCCAATTATTCCGCATTTGTTTTTAATGTGTGAAAATAACACGATATTGGTATCCGGTCAGCGAGACTATCTCTTTACATCTCATCCATGCTTTGATTGCTTAGCCTCCTGCTCCACAAATTGAACCCACATTAAATTCTTCTATTCCGGTTAAGGTAATGCCGGTTGAATATTTATTCAACCGGCATGATCAGGTTGCTGGCAACAGCTCTTCATCCATTCAATTTATTAAACCATTTTTATGAGAAAGAAAAACTGGATCGCAGCGCTATGCTGTATGTTCTGCAGTTATGCTATGCAGGCGCAGAACGATGTTATGATGCAGGCATTCTACTGGAATGTGCCTGTCAACGAAGCGGGTCATAATGGTTATTGGTACGACACGCTGGCCGCAAAAATTCCTGCTATGAAAACCGCCGGTATCCGTGCACTCTGGATGCCACCTCCCTCGAAAGGTAACTGGGGCATTTCCGATATGGGATATGGGTTATTCGATCATTATGATCTCGGTGCTTACAATCAGAAAGGAAGTACAGAAACACGTTTTGGTTCGAAAGCTGAATTATTAAACGTGATCAGCCAGGCACATTCCACCGCCGGCGGCGTTCCTTACATGGATCTGTATGCAGATGTAATATTAAACCATACCTATGGCAATAATACCGATGCCGAAGAAAGCGGTGATAACCCGGCTGTAAAAACCTATGTGTTCAACAAAGCTGTTTCAGGAGGTACACAAAGAGTACCTTTTCCTACCAATGAGATCCGCTGGATCATTCCCAATGCTGCCGCAGGTGATTACTATATACAGATCGGCGGTTACTTTTTGAATTATGGTGGCGCGGTAGGAGAAAGGGGGTATGATGTAAATATAAAATTCACCAGCAATGCACCGCCATCGCCTGGTGCGCAAACCTGGGAATTTGAACCTAACAATGGAAGTGGCAACTTCAATGTAGCACTGGATCAGAAAACATACAGCGGGCATATGCAAAACAATACCGATATCGATGAATATAAAATTACATTAGCAACAGCTCATACGATTGAGATCACGTTGACGGCAAGAAGAGAAGGTACCACTTCCGGTGGCGTCTGGGAATGGCAATGGGCGGCGCAGACCAATGGTTATTACCCAAGCGCTGTTTGGTATAACGGAACCAATCTTGCCACGACTACATTAAAAGCATACACGGCTACGAATATTGATTTTGTCAATCATACCGGAACAGGCGAAGCCAATTTCACCTGGGCCTACAACAACTTTCACCCGGTAGATGCCGCCGATTATCTTGGCGATGGAGGAAGTACCGAAGGTGGGTTCGAAGATCAACTGGTGCCCAATACCAAATGGTTTGGCAACGATCTGAATACCTATGATGTAACCGTACAAAACCGGTTAAAGGCATGGGGAACCTGGCTGACCAATACCATTGGTTTCGATGGATACCGCCTCGATTTTGTACGCGGGTTCCAGAAAGAAATGGTTTCGATGTGGGTGAATAATCTTCCCCTGAAATCAGGGGCGCAACGCTTTATTGTATCCGAATATTTCACCGGTTATAAATACAGGCTAAAAGATTGGGTGAATGATCTCGCTGGTCTCGGTTCCGATGTGGATGTATTTGATTTCCCTTTAAAGAATTCACTGACCAGCATGACCAATAGCAATGGCGCCGGCTTTAACATGGCCAACCTGAATAATTCAGGAATGGTGCGGGATAATACCGGTAATTCGCTTAGCGGTACATCCGTGGTTACTTTCCTGGAAAATCATGATACGGGAAAAGAACACGATAAATGGGTAACCAAAGACTGGAAGATGGGATATGCATATATTCTTTTTCATGAAGGAAGACCTTGCCTGTTTTATCCGCAATACTATGGTATCACGCAAACAGACAACGATAATCCTTCATTAACCGTCACTGCTCCTTCGACATTGAAATCGGATGTCAATAAGATGATCTCGGCCCGGAGTATTTATCTTGGCGGATCATTAATTGTCTTAACACAACAAGGAAACCCCGTCACGGAACCAAGTCCGAATGGCACTACCACTTTTGCAGGTGACACCTGGAATGTGTATGTGGCCCGCCGCCAGGGCAATGGCACCAAAAGCGGTGCCATCCTGGTGATGAATAATAATGATAACCTGACAAGAGGCATCTGGGTGGATAACGATGGTTCACCAAATGGTACCGCCACTTCGGGTTATGCCGATTGGAAAAACCAGGTATTGATAAATGTGCTGAATCCTTCCCAAACAGTAACCGTAGCAGCAGACGGGCGCGTTCATTTATATGCCCCGGCCCGCGGCTATTCCGTATGGGTATTGCAATCGGAGTATA
>CAMLGR010000224.1 GCA_946479615.1 uncultured Bacteroidota bacterium
GAACATAGGTTTCACATAGGAAAAATTCTTTCGGTATTGGCCTATCCCTTACATTTGTGGCCAATTTGGTCCCCGGTATAATAGCCGGGGTTAAAAGGGAAGACCGGTGAAAATCCGGCGCTATCCCCGTAGCTGTAAACGATATCCCAGGATACTGGGAACATTCTCAAACTTCAAACCACTGTTCTACGGAACGGGAAGGTATTGAGAAAGTCGAAGCCAGAAGACCTGCCAGGTTGCTCAACAACATTCAGCTTTCGGGTGAAAGGCATGAAATGTAAAAGCCTGGCGGCGTTTATATTTCTATCTCTTTTTGTTTCCGGAAGCAGTCATACAAAAAATTTTCAACCAAAATGAAAAAATTGCTTTTTGTAGTGACTGCTGTAATCACAGGCAGTCAACTATTTTCCCAGGAAGGTGCTACCAAATCACTCGACGAAGTGATCATTACCGCCAACAAGACAAAACAAAAACAAAGTACGACCGGCAAAGTCATTACCGTGATCGGTAAGGAAGAACTGGAAAGAAGCGCCGGTAAAACCGTTGGCCAGTTACTCAATGAACAGGCTGGTGTAAACATCAATGGAGCGTTGAATGCACTGGGCACCAATCAATCGGTGTATGTACGCGGTGCGGCTTCGGGCAGAACATTGATCCTGGTGGATGGCGTACCGGTATATGATCCTTCCCTGATCAACAATGAATTTGATCTCAATCTTCTTTCATTAAATAATGTCGAGCGGATCGAGATCTGCAAGGGCGCCCAATCTACTTTGTATGGTTCCGATGCGATTGCCGGTGTGATCAATATTATCACTACCCCTTCTTCTATTTCCAAACCATTTAATGTAAAAGCGACTGTGGCGGCGGGTTCAAAAAGCACCTACCGCGGTAACCTTCAGTTATTCGGTAAGGCTGATAAGTTTACTTACAATGCCCGTTATGGCCGTCTTTCTACCAAAGGTTTTTCAGCGGCTCACGACCAGGTCGGTAACCAGGGATTCGATAACGATCATTACAATAGTGATATAGCCAGCACTGCGGTTCAATACCAACTATCAGATGCATTGTCTGCCCGTTCTTTTTTCCAGTACAGTCGTTTTACATCGGATATCGATGCAAGCGCTTTCACCGACGAAAAAGACTGGGTGAATAAAAGCAGGAATATCATGGCCGGTGCAGCGATCCAGTTTCAAAAAAATAATGTGACGCTGCATGCGACTTATCAATACAGCGATATTACACGTCATAGCATCAATGATAGTACCGATCAACCCAGCTTTACGATCTACAGCAAGGATGACTATTTTGGAAAAAGCCAGTTTATCGAAGGTTATGCAAGTATTGCGCTTGGTAGCGGGTTCAGTATTTTACAGGGAGCCGATTACCGTTTCAGTGGCATGAATAATCATTTTATTTCCATCAGCGGCTTTGGTCCGTATATCCCTGACCCGATCGATAGCGTGCAGAGCCAGGCTTCTTTGTTTGGATCATTATATTATCATACACAGGATGAAAAATTAAATATCGAATTGGGTGGAAGGCTGAACGTTCATTCACGGTATGGAAGCAACAGTACCTATACTTTTAATCCTTCTTATTCTATCAATACTCATTTCAGGGTGTTTGGTAGTGTGGCCACCGGATTTAAAGCGCCTTCTGTTTACCAGCTTTATTCTTCGTATGGCGACAGGAACCTGAAACCGGAACGTTCCACCAATTACGAAGCAGGTGTACAGCAACAGCATGAAAAGATCCAGAACCGGGTGGTTTACTTCCACCGGATCATCAAAGATGGCATCGACTTTAACAATGTCATTTTCCAGTACTTCAATTTCAATAAACAAACAGTGAATGGCATCGAACTGGAAAGCAGTTTTCAGCCGGTAAAAGGTCTTTCCATCAAACTGAATTATACTTATCTCGACCCGGAGGAAAAATCACAGAGCCGCAAAACATTTAATGATACGTCTTATAACTACCTGCTGAAAAGAGCCAAACATAATATTAACTTCAATGCAGGGTATAGTTTCGATAATGGATTATACATCAGCGCGTCATTGAAATATGTAGGTAAACGCTTTGATACCGGTGGCTATATGGCCGATGATGCAAAAATGGATAGTTATCTTTTAGTAGGTGCGTATACGGAATACAAACTGAAGAAATCCCTGAAATTCTTTGCCGACTTCCAAAACATTACCAATAAAGAATTCTTTGATGTGCGCGGGTATAATTCGATCCCTTTCATGTTGAATGCAGGTGTCACTTTTAACTGGTAAATTAAATTGAAACACATGCAGAAAAAAACATTCAATCCGCGAGCAGGGATCTTACTGAGCATCATTATAGCAACAGCTGCCATGAGGCTGCCGAATGCAGCACAGATAACGCCCTGGTCAAACTTTTCTTCTATCGGGGCTATGGCGCTTTTTGGCGGCGCGTATTTCAATAAACAATGGAAGGCATTCCTGTTCCCGGTGCTCACGCTGTTTTTGAGCGACCTGGCGATCAGTCTTTTTGTATTTCATGGTAAATACGGAATCATTTATGGAGGATGGTATTGGATCTATGGTATCTTTTTGCTGATCGTGTTATTCGGTCGCTGGATGATCCGCAGGGTAACGGTCACCAATGTTATCATTGCTTCTGTAGTAGCCGCTTTGACACATTGGTTGCTGGCCGATCTGACAGTATGGATCGGTGGCGGTACCGATCTTCGTACGATGCAACCGCTCAGCCGCGATATCAATGGACTTATGCAATGCTATGCGCAGGGATTTCCTTTTATGAAAAATTTCCTGGCTGGTACATTAGCATATAGTGGCATTATGTTTGGGGTTTTTGAGTTGGTAAAAAGATATAGTCCCGGGCTTGTGCTGGTAGTAACTGGTAATGATAATAAGAAATAAAGAACAAAAAATAAGGAACGAGAAAATGGCGTAACTATAGTTGATGACCACTTTCTCGTTTCTTATTTCTCTGTTTTTTATTCCTTATTCTTACTAAAACAATGAACACATGAAAGCCTGTTCCTTTCTTCCTGCTGCCACGCAGATGATCTACGATATGGGTCTTTCCCATCTCCTGGAGGGCGTTACGTTTGAATGTCCTGTTCCTGCCCGGGAAGAAAAATTAAAAGTAGTGCGTTGTGTACTGGAAGGAAAGAATTACAGCAGCAGTGAAATCGATAAAATATTTTCTGCCAGCAAAGCGCAGGGGAAGAGTTTATATTATGTAGATGAGGAAGCGCTGGCAACTATTCAACCCAATATTATTTTTACCCAGGATGTATGCGAGGTTTGCCAGATCGATACTGCTTGTACAGCAGCGGCGGTGGCACGACTGGATAAACAACCGCAATTAATTCCTTTATCGCCGAATAACCTGGAAGATGTATTCGGCACCGTTGTTACGATTGCAACGGCATTGGGAAAAGAAGAAGCGGCGTATGCATATTTATCCGTTCTTCAAAAAAGAATGGATACGATCCTCGATAGATTGCGTGAACATCGTATGCCATTGAAACGGGTGATGCTTATGGAATGGGTAGAACCGGTTTATAATTGCGGGCACTGGATCCCTTTCCAGGTAGCGCAGGCAGGTGGCACAGATATGCTGGGCAATCCTGGTGGCGATTCTATCGTTACATCCTGGGAGAAAATCAGCAAATACAATCCCGAAGTCATTGTCATTGCACCCTGTGGTTTTGAAACACACCGGACAAAAGAAGAACTGCAATTGCTGACATCCAAACCGGGCTGGAATGAATTGCAGGCTGTTAAAACAAAGCAGGTTTATCTCGCCGACTATGATCTGTTCACACAACCTTCTGCTTCTACACTGGTCAATGGTATTGAGCTATTAGCTGCCTTATTCCACCCGGAATTATTTGCTGTGCCGGCATCTTTGCAGCATAAATATTCTCCTTTATTTCAAACGCATCCTGTGTATGTGTAACCATGAACAAAAAATATGTCCCCGTTGCCGGAATGCATTTGAGTGCAAGCCCGGGAATATCACCCAGTGTCAATGCTTTGGCATCAACTTCTCGCCTGATCAGAAAGTATTTATAGAAGGGAGGTATAATGATTGTTTATGCCGCAATTGTTTGCTGACGCTGAAGAATGAAGTGGAATTGTTCAGGGAGAAGTTTCTGGATAAGAAATGATGGGCTCACACGGCGCGAACGGCGGCTGTTTGATTGGTAAAATATATTCACGCAAAGCCGCAACGATATTCTACAGTGCCTCGGCCGCTGCGTGAAATAAATTACATCTACCTTCGTCAAAAGCTATCCCATGGCTATCGACTTCAACAAACTCCTCACCGTTTCTTTCACGCTGTTTGCAGTGATCGACATCATTGGCTCCATCCCCATCCTCATTTCCATCAAAGAAAAAAACGGGGGTATCAATGAATTGAAAGCCACGCTGATTTCCGGTGCACTGATGATCGTTTTTATGTTCGTGGGAGAAAAACTCCTGAACATCCTGGGAGTAGATGTAGGTGCTTTTGCCGTCGGCGGCTCCATTGTCATCTTTATACTGGGGCTGGAAATGGTTTTGGGACTGGAATTCTTCAAAAGCGATAAAAATGTGCGGGCGGCGACGGTAGTGCCGATCGCGTTTCCGCTGATTGCCGGTTCGGGTACGCTGACGACCATTATGTCTCTCCGTGGCGCCAATTATGGCGAAACCATACTCCTGATCGCTATCCTGGCCAATTTGCTGGTTGTTTACCTGGTACTTAAATCATTGGGACGGATAGAAAAGTTACTCGGACCAGCCGGATTGATTGCTGTGCGCAAGTTTTTTGGCGTAATTTTGCTGGCCATTGCCGTAAAAATATTTGCGACCAATGCACACGGGTTGATCAAGTGATGTAATTCCCGGCCTCGTAGTACAATGGATAGTATAAGAGTTTCCGAAGCTCCAGATACAGGTTC
>CAMLGR010000225.1 GCA_946479615.1 uncultured Bacteroidota bacterium
CCGCATCGGTCGGCATGTTCTGCTAGGCGGGTGTCTGCGGTGCGACCCCGCTGAATAATGTTGTACAACGATACTTGTTATTGAAAAATACAGCTCACTACACATCGGGGTCGCTCCGCAGACCCCGATGGGACCTCGTTTCACAGACCCTGATGAGACCGCGACCCTTCAAACTAATTTCTGAAAAATGCTTCCTCTTCCCTCGCCGGTGAACCAGGCAAATTCCTGGTGCAGCTTTACTACATCACCTACAATGATCAACGAAGGGGAACTGAATTCTTTATCGGCAAAATCGCGGATACAATCTTTCAGTGTGGTCACATGCACCTGCTGATGAACAGTAGCCGCCTGCTCGATGACCGCCAGGGGGGTTTGCGGTTTGCGTGAATAGCGTAAGATCAATTCTGTGAGATCAGCAATATTCTTTGCTGCCATATAAAACACCAGTGTATCATTAGTCGCTGCCAGCTCTTTCCATTTCTCACTGCTATGATAACTGTTTGGATTGAATGTTATAAACTGAACACCCTGCGAATATCCTCTTGCCGTCAATGGAATGCCTGCATAGGCAGAAGCGCCTGATGCAGCAGTGATACCAGGAATAATTTCGAAGGGAATATTGTTTTGCTGAATCACCTGTAATTCATCCAGCACATTGCTGAAGAAAGCGACATCGCCACCTTTCAGGCGCAAAACTATTTTTCCCTGCAATGCGTGGGTAACGATTAATTGATTGATCTCATCCTGTGTAAAGGAGGCTTCATTAAATCCCTGCTTGCCGGCGAGTAATACGAGCGCCTCTTTTTTAGCGTAAGAACTTATGATATCGGGATTGACAAGACGGTCCGTAATAATAACGTCGGCAAGGGCCAGCTGCTTTTGCAGTTTCACGGTGATCAGGTCCGCATCTCCCGGACCAGCACCGGCTAAAATCACTTTTCCACTGACACCTTGTTCACTCATACAATTATAGTTCAATACTCCTGTACCACTACTGCAACAAGATAGCGGCAACCGTACTGTTACTTGTTTCATCGATCAGGATAGCACTTCCATTGGAACTGATATCGCGGAAAGAATCATAGACAAGTGGTGAAGCCGTTTTGATAGTAGCTTTTACTACTTCATTCAATTTTACCGAATCACCCGGTTCCAGTTGTTGCAGTGTGTTTACATCAAGTTTATATTCGACACTCTTTACTACCGCTCTTACCAGGCGGCTGTTATGCTGGAGATAATATTTATTTCCGGGTTGCAAAGGTTTGTCACCCATCCAGCATAGTAATACCTCCAGTTCATTATTCACCTTTGGTAAATTATCTGATCTCACGATCATATCACCACGGCTGATATCTATATCATTACTTAAATGAATAACGGCGCTTTGCGGTGCAAATATTTCCTCCACTTCTTCCCCTGCTACTTCCAGTTTACTGATCGTAGATTCAATATCGGCTGGTAATACTTTTACCTTATCTCCTTTTTTATACACGCCACTGACCACTTTCCCGGCATAACCACGGTAATCATGCAAGTCATCTGTCTGTGGACGGATCACCAGTTGCACCTGGAAACGCGGATCTGCGAGATTGATATCGTCATCTGTTTCTACTTTCTCCAGTAGTTCCAGTAAACAATCACCTTCATACCAGGTAAAGTTTTCTGACCTGTCAACGATGTTATCGCCATTCAGGGCGCTGATCGGGATATACGTGATGTTCTCCAATCCTAATTGTTTGGCCACTTCCGCATAATCGATCACAATGTTGTTATATACATTCTGCGAATATTCCACCAGGTCCATTTTATTGATGGCTACTACCACATGCGGAATTTTCAATAACGAAGCAATGATCGAATGGCGACGGGTTTGCTCCACCACACCTTGTCTTGCATCCACCAGGATAATGATCAGGCTGGCATTGGAAGCGCCGGTGATCATGTTGCGGGTATACTGCACATGACCGGGTGCATCGGCAATTATGAATTTACGTTTGGGGGTAGAAAAATAACGATACGCCACATCGATTGTAATACCCTGTTCACGTTCTGCACGTAATCCATCCGTTAACAGAGCCAGGTCGATGACACCGGCTTCTTTATTCTTGGTTTGTTTTTCCAATGCTTCCAGCTGGTCCACCAATATATTCTTGCTGTCATACAGCAAGCGCCCGATAAGGGTGCTTTTCCCATCATCTACACTGCCAGCTGTTATAAATCTTAATAAGTCCATTTATGTGGTGTTAAATGTTAGGTTTTAGGTTATTCACTTAACACCTAAAACCTAACATCATTTAAAAATATCCATTTTTCTTCCTGTCTTCCATAGCAGCTTCCGTTACCCTGTCGTCGATACGGGTTTCACCTCTTTCGCTGATACGGGTAGCGATAATCTCGTTAATGACTTCATCAAGCGTGTTGGCGCTTGATTCAACCGCAGCCGTACAGGTCATATCTCCGACTGTGCGATACCTCACTTTTTTACGGATGACTGTATCTGTTTCATCGATCTGTATAAAATCGGAAACAGCTACCAGTTGTCCTTCGTGTTGAATCACATCGCGGTCGTGTGCGAAATAGATGGAAGGAAGACCAATCTTTTCCTTGCGTATATAATTCCAGATATCAAGCTCTGTCCAGTTGCTGATCGGAAAGATTCTTACATTTTCTCCTTTGTGAATACGGCCGTTGTAGGTGTTCCACAATTCAGGGCGTTGCAGTTTTGGATTCCATTGACCAAATTCATCACGAACAGAAAAAATCCGTTCCTTGGCTCTTGCTTTTTCTTCATCCCTGCGGGCGCCACCGATACAGGCATCGAATTTAAATTCCTCGATGGTGTCCAGCAGCGTATAGGTTTGCAACCAGTTACGGCTGGCGAATTTTCCTTTTGGTTCGGTAAGATTTTTCTGTTTGATGGTATCTTCCACTTTCCGTACTACAAGCGTTGCATTGACCTGGTTAGCCAATGCATCACGAAACGCAAGCGCTTCCGGGAAGTTATGTCCTGTATCAATGTGTACAAGCGGAAAAGGTATTTTACCCGGTGCAAATGCTTTGCGGGCCAGGTGTACCAAGGTAATAGAATCCTTGCCGCCGCTGAATAGCAGGGCAGGCTTTTCAAATTGTGCAGCCACTTCACGGAAAATATGAATGCTTTCCGCCTCCAGTTGCTCGAGGTAGTCCAAATGGTATTTATTCATGTCAATTCGTCTTTGCCCGTCGTTAGTTACAGGCTCCAATTGTTAAATATCAAGCTGTTTTCGCAGCAGGAATATGTAATCCGCATTCCTTGTGCGAAGTTTCCCACCACCATCTTCCGGCGCGTGGGTCTTCTCCCGGTTCAATCGCTCTTGTGCAGGGAGCGCAACCAATACTGATAAACCCTTTGTCATGAAGCGGATTATACGGCACATTGTTTTGTTTGATATAATCCATCATTTGTTCATAGCTCCAGTGAATAAGCGGGTTGAATTTATATAGTTGACGCGTATCATCCCATTCAATCATCGACATATCCTTGCGGTTATCTGATTGCCCGGCCCGCAAACCTGTGATCCAGACGTTGGCCCCTTGCAAGGCACGGTTCAATGGCTTTACTTTCCGGATATAACAACATCCTTTCCGGTTCTCTACCGATTCATAAAAACTGTTGATCCCTTTGGCAGCAACAAATTCTTCCACATCGGCGGCTTCGGGAAAATAAACCTGTACCGGTTTTTTATACCGCGCCTGGATGCGATCGAGTAATTCGTATGCTTCGGCGAAGAGACGGCCGGTATCGAGTGTAAAAACTTTTACCGGAATATCATTTTTAAAAATAATATCGGTGATCAATTGATCTTCCTGTCCAAGCGACGAGGAGAATACCGTAGTACCGGGAAATAATGCTGTCACCCGTTTCAAAGCATCCGGCAATGAACTGTTTTCTATTTCTTTTATCTGTTCGGGGCTCAGCATTATAAATTTGGCTGCGGTGTATAACGCAGGTATGGTTTTACTACTTTCACTCCTTTCGGGAATTTCTTAACAGCATCTTCAGTAGAAATAGCAGGAACAACGATTACGTCTTCTCCATGCTTCCAATCTGCAGGTGTAGCCACACTATGGTTAGCTGTTAACTGTAAAGAATCGATTACACGCAATACTTCATAAAAATTTCTTCCTGTAGAAGCCGGGTATGTGATCATCAGTTTGACCACCTTATCAGGACCGATCACAAAAAGTGAACGTACAGTAGCTGTAGCAGAAGCATTGGGGTGGATCATATCATACAGGCTGGCAACGGTACGATCGGCATCTGCGATCATCGGGAAATTAACCGTTGTATTCTGCGTTTCGTTGATATCCTTTACCCAGCCTTCGTGTTTATCAAGCGGATCCACACTAACAGCCAGCACTTTTACATTGCGTTTGGCAAATTCTTCCGACAAAAGCGCCGTTTTTCCCAGTTCTGTGGTACAAACAGGTGTGTAGTCGGCAGGGTGAGAAAACAAAACTCCCCAGCCATTTCCTAAATACTCATAAAGATCGATTTCACCAGCGGTGGTTTGTGCTTTAAAATTGGGAGCAACATCCCCAAGTCGTAATGCCATAAATTATGAATTTTGTGAGGTCAAAAATACGATGAAAATGACACCCCACCAAGTTGGTGGACTTTATTAACCTGATTCTGGCAAACACCTGTTTGTCTGTAGCGGGGTGATTAAACGATCAGATCCTTTAATGTGCGGTTTTCCACGACGCCAAGCGTGGCATCCCGTACCTGTACCATTAGTTCGTGCAAACCACAGGTCTTTTCGTTGCAGTTCTTACAACGTTCGTAAAACTAGAGACTTACACCGGGCAGCATGGAGAGAGGCCCATTAATGAGGCGGATAACCGTGGAGACCTTAATTTTTTCCGGGCTTTT
>CAMLGR010000226.1 GCA_946479615.1 uncultured Bacteroidota bacterium
TTCCATCCGTCATGCGCATCTGCATTTGTTGTGTGATCTGTACTGTCGTTGCCTTCATACAATTATGAGACAGTATCGTTTTTGTTTCCCCGGTCATTTTCCATTTTAATGGACGAAGGCTATCATCGATAATAAATTTTTTGTCAAACAGATCGCGCTGCTCAACTTTCAGGGAAGTCTCAAAATTGCTGTATAAAACATCGTTCGATCCGGCCGATACCATCCGTACTTGCAAACCACCTCCATCACTGCTGAACGTATTATCGTCATCGTTGTCCTGCTCGGCCTGTTTCCAGAGCGATTGATTATTACCAAACAGTAATTCAAACTTTTCTGTACGCGTCTTTGGGATCATACGCTGCATTTCTTCTGTCATGCCGTTGAAACGTACCTGCACCTGGGAGATACGCTCATAGGTGATTTTACCTTCTTTTTGCTGGGCATTCGATCCGGAAACGATACCCAATACCAATATTGCAGTCAATGTTCTTTTCATGTTAGTTTGTTTTATTTCAAATCTATACTACCGTGTCTGCGGATTGAGTTAACCCACCTTTCAATAAGGTTAATAAACGTTAAAGGAGCTGTAAATGCCGCCGGCAAAAGATTACATTTGTACCCGTAGTTATGAAAAAATACCGCTGGTCAGCCATATTGATGATCGTTGCTATCCTGGGCATCACGGGATTTCAGTTGTATTGGCTGAAGAATAACTATGACCGCGAACGGCAGAATCTTGAAATAACAACCAGCGCTTCTTTCCGGCAAACTATTCTTCGCCTGCAATCTTCCAAGCTGAAACTGGAACGGCTGAATTTTTTCCCGAATGATACTCTTGAACATCCCGAAGTATTGGTACAGGCAAGGAAGGGCAATTCCAAAAAGCTTAACAGGTTTGACAGGAAAAAAGAACCTGCGATCACCATGTTCAATCTGATACAGGAAAGAATGAAAGATTCCCTGCTTTCATCCGACTTTGTGAAGAGAGGAGCTAAAGGAAATGTCGTGATCCGCACCTCCGATAATATTCAACGTATCGCCGATAGCGCCGGTTTAAAGGATAATGTAAGAACAATTTTAAAATCGCAGTTGGCCGATACTGCATTGATTAATCCTGAACAGATCCGCAGTGTTACCGTAAACGGCGGAAAAGATCCTTCCAAAAGATTTATAGCCATTACAGTCGATAAGAACATTTTGCCCGATTCTTCCAGGGCCAGTCGTGCGCTGAATAATATTGTACGCGATCGCCCAACTTCGAAGGATGAAGCTTTTGAAGAAAAAGATATATTCAGGCCGCACTCCAATAACCAGGTATTCCGGTTTTTATATGATATCGATTCACTGGCAGCAAAGGATTCTGTTACCACGGCGGAAGTGACCAAATCCTATGCAGACAGGCTGAAAGATGATAAGATCGATGTGCAATTCAAAGTGACCCGGTTGGATAGTTCCAAAACTAATCTCCCTAATACCGTTACTGTTGGTTTTTCAAGACCTGCTGTATTTGGTTTATCTCTCGGCAATACGTTTGGATATATGTTCGGCAAATTGAAGCTGCCGATATTGTTTTCATTGTTACTGGTGGGAATTACTATTTTCTCCTTCGTGCTCCTGTATCGTAACATGATAAAACAGCATCGCCTTGCTGAATTGAAAAATGAATTTATCAGCAATATTACCCATGAATTAAAAACACCTATCGCTACCGTAGGAGTAGCTATTGAAGCATTAAAAAACTTCAATGCTATCGATGATGCGGCCCGGACAAAGGAATATCTCGATATTTCGCAGAACGAATTGCAACGATTGAATCTGCTGGTAGATAAAGTGCTTAAACTGGCCGTTTTTGAAAAGAAAGAAATCGAACTGAAAAAAGAATGGTTCGATTGCCGGCAACTCGCAGATGAAGTAATGAATAGTATGAAGCTGCAGTTTGAAAAATGCCGGGCGAAGGTGAATCTCGAAACAGAAGGCGATAATTTCACTATCGAAGCAGATAAACTGCATATCACCAGTGTGATCTATAACCTGCTGGACAATGCATTAAAGTATAGTAAAGACAACCCGGTGATCACCGTCAGATTGAAATCAAAAGAGCAGCATATCGAATTAAGTGTAGAAGACAATGGGATCGGTATCCCGGCTGAATACAAGGGCAAGGTCTTTGATAAATTCTTCCGGGTTCCGACTGGCGATAAGCACAATGCAAAAGGTTATGGCCTGGGATTGAGTTATGTTTCGGAAGTCATCAAACGGCATCATGGATTTATAACGGTTGACAGCGAATTTGGAAAGGGTAGTATCTTTACTGCTTACATACCTTACCAGGAGCTTCCTGTGATACAATTTGACGAAAACAGGAAGGTCATTTCTAAATCCATAAAAAAAGGCTAACGTGGCTACGAAAGTTTTATATATCGAAGACGAGTTGTTTTTAGGCAAGATCGTACGTGAAAGCCTTGAAAGCCGTGGATTCGAGGTGCTGATGGAAAATGATGGCGCCAAAGCCACCGATCTTTTCAAATCATCCAAACCGGATATCTGCGTACTCGATATCATGTTGCCCAATAAAGATGGATTTACCATCGCCGATGAGATCCGCCAGCTCGACGAAGATGTTCCCATCATTTTCCTTACCGCCAAAGTGCAGACTGAAGATGTGGTAAAAGGATTTGGCCTGGGTGGGAACGACTATATCCGAAAGCCATTCAGCATGGAGGAGCTGATCGTACGCATCCAGCACCTGCTTCGTGACAAAACCGGCCAGGAAACAAAGATCCAGGGCGATAGCGTGGATATGGGCAAGTACCATTTTCAGCTCAACCGGCAGGTATTAAGCAAGGGTAAAGAGGAGAAAAAGCTGTCCTACCGCGAAAGCGAATTGTTGAAATTATTGTACCAAAACCGCGACAAAGTCATTGATCGTAAGGATATTCTGAATCTTCTTTGGGGAAATGATTCTTTCTTTAATTCCCGGAATCTCGATGTATATATTACCAAACTCCGCAGCTACCTGAAGGAGGACCCTGCGCTCGAAATCATCACCATCAAGGGGATTGGCTACCGGTTTGTGATCGCTTGAAAATACCCAATACTACGTATAGGCGTGTAGGTGAATACAAGGTAATTTTAGGAAAATTCTACTATGCTAAGGTGGCTGGCATATCTCTGTATCGCTGTTTTACTGATCGCGGTGATCACTTCTCCTACCGAGCGGGAATTCCGGTCGTTTGCCGTTGCCACTGCCGATACCTCCTTTTGCAAGCCATTCGTTCAATACCATCCTTACCGGATCATGTATTTTGATCTTTTCTCCATTAATACCACCCGTGATTGCGGCGCTGATCTTACCCTGGCGCAGGATCAAACATCGATCATGGCTGATAAACCAACGCGTACTGAACACAGGTACCTGGGTTTATTTGGCACATTCTGGAAATTATAACGGTGAAATGGAACATGGATGTTATATAGATAGTAAATAAGCCCATCACTTTATATCCCTTCCTCCACTTTTATCCGTGTGCTATTCTTCGATTACAAGCATCCATCTGTGTTCTATTCTCCCTGTATAAGTATCTTTGTTGATAAACGCTTTGTCTACCCGCACTATTTATACCGCCACCCGCATTTTTACCGGTGATACCTGGCTACCTGATCATGCTATCATTGTTAAAAACAAGATCATTGAATCCATACTTCCCGTGGTTTCATTGCCAGCCAGCCTTGAAAAGAAAGATTTCAGCGATTGTACCATCGTACCGTCTTTTATCGATGCACAGATCTATGGCGCGTATGGGAAATTGTTTTCCGTGTATCCTGAAACAAATTCATTGGAGCAACTGGTAGCTTATTGTAAAAAAGGGGGCGCCAATTATTGTTTGCCAACGGTTGCTACGAATACCAAAGAGGTTTTTTATAAATGTATCGATGCGATCAAAGAATATTGGGAGCAGGGGGGAGAAGGAGTATTGGGTATTCATTTGGAAGGGCCGTGGATAAACCCGGTCAAGCGGGGTGCACATATCGGATCATTTATCCATTCTCCTTCTGTGGAAGAAGTAAAGGAAATACTGGAATATGGAATGGGTGTCATTAAAATGATCACACTCGCGCCGGAGGTTTGCAGTCCTGAAGTGCTGGACCTGATCAGCTCTCATAACATTGTTATTTCTGCCGGGCACAGCAATGCTACTTACCCGGAAGCCGTGAGAGGATTTGCCAATGATATTACTGCCGTGACGCATTTGTATAATGCGATGAGCCCCTTCAATCATCGCGAACCGGGATTGGTGGGCGCTACATTGAATAACGAAAAAGTGATGGTAAGCATTATTCCCGACGGGTATCATGTGGATTTTGCAGCCATAAGTATTGCCAAAAATATATTGGGTGACCGTCTCTTTGCCATCACTGATGCCGTTACAGAAACAACAGAGGGTCCTTACCCGCATCAATTGGCCGGCGATAAATATGAAGCGGGTGGTATATTAAGCGGTTCAGCATTAACAATGCAAAAAGCCTTATACAACCTGGTCAATCATACCGATATCGAACTGGATGAGGCTTTGCGGATGTGCAGTCTTTATCCTGCCAAACTATTGGGAATCGATCAGGAAACCGGTCGCATCAGGCCGGGCTATAAAGCAGATATGGTAGTGGTGGATGGCGGGTTGCAGGTGGTGGAGATGCTGTGAGGATGGTGTTAGATTTTAGGTGTTAAGTTTTAGGTTTTAGATGTGATCAGTCTGATTAATGGAGTTATTGGTGGAGTATGCTCAAATAAGTGTGTCAATTACAAAATTTGTAAATTGATACAAGA
>CAMLGR010000227.1 GCA_946479615.1 uncultured Bacteroidota bacterium
TTCGGAATGGTTATACTACTGATCTTCTTTTTTATTTGCAGGCGTGTATTTAAATAAAACAACGCCCCTGCTCCTTCCTTGCATTTTATATCCATGGTACCGATCCAGATGCGGCCCATGTAATCACAAGCGCCATCATTGCAGCGGTTGTTTTTCAATTCCGGTTCGATATTAACCAGCCAGCGCGTTCTTCCCTTTTTAAAATTAAAATCGGCGATGCCGCCCTGCATACCCAATACCACACCGCGATCTTCATTTTCCAGCGCTACAGAAACCCGGGTATCGAATTGCCATTGCTTGAATCTTTTTGTGATGGAATGAAGTTCATACAATCGCCTTTCTTCTATATCCACCCATATATAACTTTTTCTTCTCTCATGCCATAAAGGCGATTCCCCAAGTATGCATTGGGCAGGATATAATACGGATATGTCTTCCCGCATACTCATACTAATAAGGTGAAGGGCTTACCGATGTCCAGCCTCCATCGATCGTGAGATTCTGGCCGGTGATATGTTTAGCCGGTGGCGATACCATGAACAAGGCAGCCGCTGCAATGTCTTCCACCGTAGCCGGCCTTCCCATAGGAGTAATGCCTGACCATGATTTAAGGTATTCAGGATCGGCCAGTGTTCTTTCAGTGACTGTAGCGCCCGGCGCTATCGTATTAATCGTGATCTGGTGAGGAGAAAGATCGATAACAAGATTCTTCGCCAGCATTTTCAATGCCGCTTTGGTCATGCCATAAGCAGCCAAATGCTGGTGCGCCTGTATACCTGTCACAGACGACATTAGTAAAATACTGCCACCGCTTTTCTGCCTGATCATTTGTCTGGCAGCCATCTGTGCCAGGAAAAAACTACCCTGCAGGTTGACATGCATGACTTTTTGCAATGAACTCACCGGGTATTCCAGGAACTCACCAAATAAAGTAATACCTGCATTGGCAACAGCAATGGTCAGTTTTCCAAATTGTTTCACTGCCTGGCCGACCATCTCTTCGATGAATTGAATATCTCCTGCATCACCGGCAAGCGGGAAAGACCGGCCACCTTTGGTATTGATCTGCGCAGTCGCTTTCTCAGCAAGACCGGGATCGACATCATTCAGCAATACACAAGCTCCTTTTGATGCCAGTTGCCTGGCTATTTCCAGTCCGATGCCCTGGCCGGCCCCTGTGACGATCGCTACCTGGCCATCAAATTCGTTAGTCTTCATTACCTGTTATTGTATACGGGATTTTTATTAATGTGAATCCTTTTCGATAACACTTCCTGATCCGCCTTTCAGAAAAGAAAAATCGGCTCCCAAATGCGCCTGCTCCACATGCAACTGGTACAAATGCGTGTACCCGCGGGCAGCGATATTTTCTTTTGTATCTAATAACTCTTTTCTTTTTTTGATCTCATCATCTGTCACTTCCAGGTGAAGGATTCCTTCCTGCACATCGAGAGAGATCATATCTCCATCTTTCACGACCGCGAGCGTACCACCAACTGCGGCTTCGGGTGATACATGCAAGACTACGGTACCAAATCCTGTTCCGCTCATTCTTCCATCCGATATACGCACCATATCCCGCACACCTTTATCGAGCAATTTCTTAGGGATCGCCATATTCCCCACTTCCGGCATACCGGGATATCCGCGCGGACCGACATTTTTCAATACCAGCACACTCGATTCATCCACATCGAGATCCACATCATCGATCCTCGCTTTATAATCATCGATATTTTCAAAGACAACCGCCTTACCCCTGTGCTTCATGAGTGAAAGCGTAGCAGCAGATGGCTTCAGCACAGCTCCGTTCTCGCAAAGATTTCCTTTCAATACAGCAATACCGGCCGTCTTATTAAATGGTTCATCGGTAGTAGCGATCAGCTCGCGGTTAAAACATTCACTGGTCGCATAGTTAAATGAAACCGGCTGGCCGCTTACGGTCAGTGCATCATTGTTCAGTAAGTGATCGATCTCTTTCATCAACGCAGGCAATCCACCGGCATAATAAAAATCTTCCATGAAATATTTACCGGAAGGTTGCAGGTTGGCCAGCAATGGCACTTCTTTTATTTTCGCATCGAAGTCTGCAATCGTAAGATCCACACCTATACGGGCCGCGATGGCTAAAAGATGAAGTACAAAATTGGTGGAACCGCCAATGGCAGCATTCACAGTGATCGCGTTTTCAAATGCTTTTCTTGTCAGCACATCAGAAAGCCGGAGATCTTCTTTCACCATCTCCACGATGCGCATCCCTGACATATGCGCTAATACTTTTCTTCGCGAATCTGCGGCAGGTATGGCAGCATTGCCAGGCAATGACAAACCAAGCGCTTCGATC
Source organism: uncultured Bacteroidota bacterium (assembly GCA_946479615.1). Next base: position 2,345 of record CAMLGR010000227.1, read on the forward strand.
ATGCAGGCCATAGTAGATGCTGTACCCATCACGGCGCAATGCCCGCGGCTGCGCGACATACACGCCTCTGCATTATAAAATTCTTCATCGCTCATCTTACCGGCGCGGTGATCTTCAGAGAACCTCCACAGATCAGATGTACCAATATCTTTACCCCGATATTTACCGGTAAGCATGGGCCCGCCCGATACAACGATAGCAGGAATGTCCACACTGCTTGCTCCCATTACCAGTGCCGGTGTGGTTTTATCACAACCACATAACAGCACCACTCCATCCAACGGATTGGCACGGATGGATTCTTCCACATCCATGCTGACCAGGTTGCGGTAGAGCATAGCCGTGGGCTTGATCAATGTTTCACCCAATGAAGTAACAGGAAATTCAACGGGAAAACCGCCTGCTTCGTAGATACCATGTTTAACCGATTCGGCGAGTTCACGGAAATGTGCATTGCAGGGAGTTAATTCGGACCATGTATTGCAAATGCCTATGACAGGCTTGCCCTGGAACTCATGCGCAGGTATGCCCTGGTTCTTCATCCATGACCGATAGATAAAGCCATCTTTACCAGATCTTCCAAACCATTGCTGACTTCTCATACATACAGCTTAAATGCACTACTTAATGATCCAAATGTAATTTTGATTCATTCGCTGCTGCGCAACTATTGTTCGCATTTCCTGTACTATTTTTCAGGCATTTAAAGAGATGTCACCGGCAGGAATACAACTGCAGGGAAGACAACTTCCCTTATCCGGTTTGATCATCGTGGCATGCGTGTAACTTACTTCACCGTTCAGCAGGCGCGTAAGGCAGGTGCCGCAATCACCAAACAGGCAACCGGAACTGATATCGATATCATTGGCTTCTGCAAATTCGAGCAGCGACCGGTAACGGTTATCCCAGGAAATGGTTTTTCCCGAACGTGCAAATTCGATCGCGAAAGAATTGTTTGTACCGGTATCTCCCGGGGAAGAAGAAGGATGTTCTTCTGCTGAAATATCTATAGCAGAGCTGAAGTTTTCTGTAAAAATATTTTCAGCAGGAACGCCTTTGCTGCAAAGCGCTTCGCTGATATATTTCATCATAGCCGGTGGCCCGCACATGAAATGAAGCAAACCGGGGTCATTGGTTTGTTTCAGAATGATCTCTGCATTAACAAATCCTTCATGATCATAATGCACCCCATGCTTATCATCCTCCTGCAGTGTGGAATAAAAAGTATGAATATGAAAATCCGGGTGTTGCTTTTTTAATTCATCCAGCTCTTTGTAAAAAGAATGTTCGCTTTTTTCATTCACCCCATAGAATAGCCAAACTTTTCTGCCGGGATTTTGCTGTGCAACAGATTTTATCATACACAGCAAAGGTGTGATACCGATGCCGCCGGCTATCAGTACTACCGGTTTATTATCTTTTGTATCCAATACAAAATCACCGATAGGGCCTTTTGCTTCGAGCACCTCTCCTTCTTTCAACATATCGAATATCCAGGAGGAACAAAGCCCGCCGGGAAGGTCTGGCCGGTCTGTGGGCGCTGGTTCTTTCTTGACCGATACCCGGTAATATTCAGGATGATAAGAATCGGAGAAACTATAATACCTGAAGGAAGCCACTTCCTGCCCGGGTATATTCAGCCTGAACAAAAGATGCTGACCGGGTTTATACATGACAGGTGCTTCTTCAGTAACAGGTGCCAGGTATAACGACATGACCCGGCTGCTTTCCTTCACTTTCTTTACTACACGATACTTTTTATACGAAGACATAATACAATCCGCCGGTACTATTTTTTACTGTTTAGTTCTTTCCTGTCTGCACGTGTTTCGCGGTAACTGGTATCATATTCCAGCACAGCCGTATCAGGTTTTTGTTTCCAGAATTTACAAGCCTGCAGGTATACTTCCGGCCACCAGTTCGCGTGTTTGGTTAATCCTTCTCTTTCAAATTGATCATAGGCGTCGGCGAGCGCCGCTGTCCAGGCTTTATTGCCCTGTTCCATAGTTTCTGCCTGCCCACCGAGTTCAGGAACGATCCAATCCCTTCCGATCCTTGCATGCAACACTTCATCGGCCCAATCATAATCCTGTATCAATTGCGTCAGACGATTAGCTGTACTCACTGCTACTTCCCATTCGTATTGCTTGCCTGTTTTCGCAGGCATCAATCCCTGTTCTATAAAATATAAGACCGCATGCCTGTCCTTGCTTTCCATTTTTGTATTCAGCAGGTATGACCAGGTAAAATTGAATGGTATTTTTTTCCAGTCTACATCGATGGAGGTGAATCCAACTTCGCCCATCATCGCGTGACGGGCCTCATCCCAGATCTGCCTGATCATATCCTTGTAATACGCCCAGGGTTTTCCGGGAGTCGAGGGCACG
>CAMLGR010000228.1 GCA_946479615.1 uncultured Bacteroidota bacterium
CCGCCGAATACCCTGCGGGGTATAGAATATTACGAGTTTTATTACTATTTTGTCATGTTGTTGAAGCTTAAGAAAATATTTGCCACCGACCTGGTAAAAGTATCCTCCCTAACTGCCGTATCCACCCTGATACGCGTACTGACAGGCTTTATCAGTGCCAAGATCGTCGCAGTGAAGATCGGCCCGGAAGGTATTGCCCTGCTGGGACAGCTGAACAGTTTTTACCTGATCATTCTCAGTTTATCACTCGGCGGTATCAGCAACGGCATTATCAAACATATCGCCAGGTACTCCGATTCACCTAAAAAATACAGCATCTACCTTTCTACCGGTTTCCGCATTACCGTTTTCATTTCCCTGTTATGCGGACTGGTATTGATATTCGGAGCCGGGCTTTTCTCTAACCGCATTTTACGCGATACCCAATACACCGGTGTATTCTATGTTTTCGGAGGAACACTTATTCTATATGCACTGAACTCATTGCTGATGTCGGTGCTGAACGGGTTCAAGGAATTCAGGAAATATGTATCCGTTAATATCGCTATCAGCCTGGCCGGTCTTTTATTTACGATCGTACTCACTCAATACTTTGGCATTTATGGCTCGCTGATCGCATTGGTTACCTACCAGTCGGTCGTATTCTTTATTACAGTAGCCATGATCTCCAAATCACCCTGGTTCAAATGGAGATTATTCTTTGGAAGGTTCAGCTTCACAGCTGCTAAATCACTCGGGCGTTATTCATTGATGGCGCTGGTATCGGCTATCGCTCTGCCTTTTGCACAACTGATCGTAAGAACGTATATGATCAAACATGAAACACAGGAGAATGCCGGTTTATGGGAAGGTATGAACAGAATTTCTGGCATCTACCTGATGTTTATCACCAATTCACTCAGCGTTTATTTCCTGCCGAAGATATCCGGTTTGAAAAATGATAACGAGATACGCAAGGAAGTATTCAACGTTTATAGATTATTGATCCCGGCCCTGATCCTGATCTCTTTCTCGATCTATCTTTTCCGCAATATGATCATCAATATTCTTTTTGCCAATACGTTCAATGGCATGCAGGATCTTTTTTCTTACCAGATGATCGGTGATGTATTGAAAATGTCTACCTGGGTATTGGGATATATCCTTGTCGCCAAAGGAATGGCAAAGACTTATATCCTTGTCGAGATCGGAAGCTGTACCCTGTTTGTTTTATTCAGCATACTATTTATTAATTCGTTTGGAAAAGTAGGCGCCACGATGGGATATGCAGCCGGCTTTTTCTGCCAGTTAATGATAATGGCCTTAATCTTCAGAAAACTATTGTTCCGAAAATGAGTAACCCGATCATAAGTGTGGGAGTGATGGCGTACAACCAGGAAAAATATGTACGTCAGACAATGGACTGCATTCTTGCCCAGGAGTGCCATTATTCTTTTGAGATCGTCATCGGTGATGATGCCTCCAAAGACAATACCCGGGCGATCCTTTCAGAATATCAACGGAAATATCCGCATATTATCAAACTGTTACCGGAAGCACCTAATAAAGGTGTTCTTAAAAATTTCCGTAGCGTTGTAGAAGCGTGTTCAGGGAAATATATCGCTTTTTGTCATTGTGATGACTTCTGGCACGATCCGTTGAAACTGGAAAAGCAAGTGAGTTTCCTGGAAAGTCATCCTGATTATGGACTGGTTCACACAGACGCTAATGTGTATTTTGAAAAAACAGATACTACCGATGTAGCTTCGCATAAAAAATACGGTGAGCATATTCCTGAAGGGGATGTGTTTGAAGATATTGTTACCGGGAAATTCTTTATCTATACCGGTTCTGCCTGTTACCGGAAAGCCGATGTGGATCAGTATATCAGTTTTGATGAGTTTGAGAACAATGACTTTATGTACGAGGATCTACCGACATGGCTGGAGCTTTCCAAACATGTAAAATTCAAATACCTCGACGAACCGACAATGACGTATCGCGTGATGCAGAACTCGCATTCGCATCCTAAGCAAAAGGCCCGCAAGTTTGAATTGATGAGGGGTCACCATCACATGAAGATGCATTTCATCAAAAAATATAAAGTGGCACCCGAAACAGAACTGGCTTTTAAATTGAAATTTCACCGGGATAAATTCAATATTGCCTATAACCTGGGGAATTATCCCGAAGCCAATGAATCGTTCCGTTTCCTGCAACAGCATCATGAAACGGACATGAAGATGAAAGTAAAAAGAACGGTGCTTCGTTTTCCGGTAGTTCGCGAATCACTGAAAAAAATAAAAAAGGTGTATGGCACTAAGAAATTAGCCGCCGAGACACACTAAGAAGAAAGATTAATTTTTAACCCTATAGTTTAAAACATTGTCATTTTCACACGTCATAATGGCCGCAGGGGGCGTTGGTTTTGTTTATGCCCTTTTTAAAAAAATCGATTGGATCGCCATTTTGTTATTCACCAGTATCATTGCGGATATCAACTTCGATTTGCCAGGCATGCCACTGAATTTCAGGGCAGTTACTACCCTTTGCCTGCTGGCAAAAGTGATTGCTGAAAAAAAAGAGCCCTATCCTTCCTTCTTCTCGATCACCTATTGCTGGCATATCGCCATTTTTATCCTGTATGTATTACTGGTCAGCGCCAAGAATGGATTGATGAATATGGATATGACGAAAGAGTTTATTCTCTCTTTCATTTCAGCATTCCTCGGTTATTATTTTTATTTCAGAAAAAATGGCTACGAAATATTCAAGATCAGTATCATTTTAGGAGGGTTGATCTGCTTTGGTGATTTGGCCTATACTTATGCTTTTGTGGGTGGATTCCCGGTTCAACGGTTCTATTATATGATCGTGGGCGGTTTCCAGTTTTTCAACCACAATTTCTTTGGGTATATCTGCGGTGGCGCTTTTGTGTTCCTGCTGGCAGACTACCTGAACGCAGAACAAAAGAACAAACTGAACCTGCTGATGATGCCGGTGATGTTCCTGGGTACTTTATTATCCACTTCCCGTAGTTCATTGTTGCTCGTATTCATTTTTGCATTCGTCATGGTGGCACAGGCACTGGCTTCTCATAAAAAAGGGAAGAAAGCTACCACCCTGGTTATGATTACCCTGGCCTGCCTGGTCATTACATTATTTATATTCCAGATCATTTCAACAGTGATCGGTGCCGATAGCGACTTCATGAGCAATATCACAGCCAGGCTGATCGATGAACCCATGGCGATGCTCAACCGGGCGATGGGGAACAGCTATAATGAGAATAGCCTTGATTCGATGGAATGGAGAAAGGAGGCTTCTTCGATCGCCTATGACAGCTTTATGGGGCTGATACCGGAAGAACAGATATTTGGCATCGGGTACAATGGCTTTGTGACACGTGATTACGGGCATGGTTATGATGCACACAACGGCGTGTTATTGATGATGATCGAATTTGGTGTATTTGGTTTCCTGCTGTACATGGCCCTGCTGATCGGTATGATCGTCAAATCATTCAAGCTGAAACTGCATTCGCCTTTCACCGTATTATTAATGTACATGATACTATATATCACCAGTCACAATAAAGAACTGACACAATTCTTTTGTTTCCTCACCACAGGTAGTCTTGCGGCCCAGATACAGTCCAAACTACGTGAAGAGCGTGGCGAGATAAAAGAATTCAGGGAAATAGAAATAGCATAACAAAATAAAAACTAACTGATCGTGAAAATTTTAATGGTAATAAATGGTTTGCACAGGGGCGGTCGTGAAAGAAGGTTCCTTGAGCTGATCAAGGGATTGACCAAAGAGCCGGGCAAATTCGACATTTATATTATTTCATTGTCGCCATTGGTGGAATATCCCATCGTATATGATCTGCCGGTGAAATTTCATATCATGGCCGGGAAGGATAAGAAGAAGATCAACCGTTTGATCAAGATCCGCCGTGTGATCAAATCATTTAAACCGGATCTTATTCATTCCTGGGATATTACCTGCAGCGGTTATTTGGGTATTTCGAATATGTTTACCGGCATACCGGTGATACAGGGTGTTATCTATGATGCTTCCACGCAATCAAGCACCGGGAAGAGCATTAAGAACAGGATCAAATTACTGGCCCCGTTCTCAAAAGCATTTGTGTCCAATTCAAGAGCTGGCATACGCGCTTATGAACCACCGGTTGATAAATCACTCGTGATCTATAATGGCATCGATTTATTACGTTTTACCAACCTGAAGGACCAGGCAGCTACGGAAGAAGAGCTATTGGGCAGCCCGAAAGGCAATAAGTTTGTAGTAGCGATGGTAGCTGCGTTCCAGGAAAGAAAAGATTATAATACGTTTCTGCAGGCGGCGATCACCTTATGCCGCAAGGATCAAAACTTTGTTTTCCTGCTGATCGGTGCGGGTGAAAACCTGCCGGGCATCAAGGCAAAAACACCGGAAGACCTGTTAGGCAAGAGAATTATCTTCCCTGGTATGCGCCCGGATATTGAATCGATTTTACAATTTGTAGATATCGGTGTATTAACTACCAATTCGGCCAGTCACAGTGAAGGTATTTCCAATACTATCGTGGAATATATGGCTGGCAGCCGCCCGGTAATTGCTACCCGTGGTGGTGGTACGGATGAACTGGTACAGGATGGTATCAATGGATTTTTGATCGACCCGCTTGATCCGGCCATTGTCATCGAAAAG
>CAMLGR010000229.1 GCA_946479615.1 uncultured Bacteroidota bacterium
ACAAACATTTCCACGAAATCAGAACCACTAAGGCTAAAGAATGGTACCTGGGCTTCACCCGCCATCGCTTTTGCCAATAACGTTTTACCGGTTCCGGGAGGACCTACCAACAAGGCGCCCTTTGGTATCTTACCACCGAGTGCTGTATATTTTTTAGGACTTTTCAGGAAGTCAACGATCTCCATCACTTCTACTTTCGCTTCATCCAATCCTGCCACATCTGCAAAAGTGATATTTACGCGGGTGCCTTTATCGAATAAGGTTGCTTTCGATTTACCGATATTGAAAATACCGCCCGGGCCACCACCGCCACCGGTGCTGCCACCCATTTTGCGCATGAGAAGGATCCATAATCCTACGAAAAGCAATATTGGTAACAAAAAGGAAACTGATTTGCTGAACCAGTCACTTTCGGTATCTACTTTTTCTACATTTTCAACCGTTGGATTGGCAGCATAAAATGCACGGATATCATCTTTGAATGAATCGCCGGAAACAATGCTGAAAACCATGTGCGGACCTTCAGGACTTATTTTACCGCTGAATCCTTTCTTCAGTTCCTTTTCATATTTCGGAAGGCTTGCTTCTTTCAAAGTAACTCTGACCTTATTGCGGTTGCTGATAATCGTATAGTTTTTGATATCGCCCTGTTTCAGCATATTGGTAAATGTCTGCTGATCGATCTCTTCTATATTTTGATTAAAGCTTCCGAATACCTGGAAACCGATTAATACAGCGAAAATGATAGCATAGATCCAGTAGATACTGAATTTAGGTCCCTTCTTAGGAGGCTGACCGGGCTCTTCCCCGTTTTGACGGTTGCCAAATCGGGGTGGTAAGTTTTTATCGTTCTTGAACGAGGGTTCTTGCGACATATTGAGATTATATTCCTGCTAATTAATAATAAATCGAGAAAAAAGTTCGGTCAGACTGACATTTAACATTACTCATCGTGGTTTTCCGCTGCCGCATCGCTCCACATTTCTTCCAGTTTGTAAAATTTTCTGTTCTCAGGCAACATAACATGCACCACCACATTCACATAATCGATCAACACCCATTGCAATGCTTTATAACCTTCATGATGATAGGGATCTTCGCCGCATACCTGTTTTACCCTATCCTCAATATGATCGGCAATGGCCCTTATCTGTGGCTGATTCCCAGCTTCACAAATAATAAAAAAATCAGCTACGGCTTCATTGATTTTCCGAAGATCAAGAGAAATGACGTTTTCTCCCTTTTTATCCTGAATAGCGGTAATGATGGTTTTGATGATTTTTGAACTCTTCGTCAACCGGGCTCCACTTTTTCTTTTCCGGTCAGACAGCACTGCAAGTTGTTCCAATAATGAAAGTTATTTAGTTTATAATAGGTTGTTCGGGTCTGTCAGTCACTTTCAGTAGTGATAACCTGAAACACATTTACTTTGCTCAAAAATAGCAATTAATTGCCACAACCACTTTCCCGGCCTGCTATAGGAACTGCTTTTATTGAGCTGCAATCCATTGATAGCACCAACAATTATGCCCTTGAACGGGTTCATGCGGGTTTGGCATCGCATGGCGATGTTTTTTTTGCGCATGAACAGGTAGCCGGCAAGGGGCAGAGAGGCAAAACCTGGGTAGCCGAAAGAAGCAGCAGCTTAATAATGAGCACAGTGGTCAACCCGTCGCCGCTAGTAATCACCCAACAATTTCAATTAAGCGCTTGTGCGGCCGTATCAGTACATGAATTTTTTTCCAGGTATGCCGGCGATGCTACTTCTATAAAATGGCCCAACGATTTGTATTGGCAGGACAGAAAGGCAGGTGGAGTGCTGATAGAGAATGTGATAGGACAGGCATCAGCAGACAGTGGGCAGCCGGCAGCCGGCACCTCCCGATGGCTATGGGCGGTAATGGGAACGGGAATTAATATCAACCAGGAGGCTTTTGATCCGGGGTTGAGAAACCCGGTCTCGCTCAGGCAGATCACCGGCAAACAATCCGATACTGTTTTATTAGCCAGGGAGCTTTGCACCGTTTTGGATAAAAATTTCAAAATCCTCACCAGCCAAGGGTTTGAGGAGATTTATGCGGCTTATAACCGGCATTTATACAAGAAGGACCAGAAGGCGAAGTTCAAGAAGGGATCCCGTCTGTTTGAAGCGGTGGTCAAAAAAGTTTCTCCTGCCGGCACCCTTGTCGTGCAACATGCGATCGAAGAAGAGTTAGGTTGGGGAGAAGTGGAGTGGATTGTCTGACCGGAAATGTCTGAACCGGAATTTGGGGGTTAATACGATTTTTGGAAATGGTACACGCAAAATATATAAGTGGCTAGCAAATAATCTGTTACAATATCAGAACCCGGATTACTCAATTTATAACCTTCCTTATATCCTAAAAATCCCATTAATCTCCCCAAATCCTTGTTCAGACAACACTTTCCAAAATAAACTACCTTGCCCAGCCAACCCATTACTTTCTTCTTACGATTATTTTACTTCAAACCAACGGGCGTTGTTGACGGCTGAAGAATTACAGATTCATATCAGGGGATGTGCCCTGAACGACCGGGAGAGCCAGAAAAAAATATACAGCTCTTTCTACGGATATGCTATGTCTATTTGCCACCGTTATACCAACCAGGAAGAAGACGCCATTGAGATCCTGCATGATGGATTCCTGAAAGTATTCATTGAAATTTATCGTTTCAAACCCGCCTATACGGATGCTGTAAGTTCCTTCAAAGGCTGGGTCAGAAAGATCATGATTTATACAGCCATCGATCATTTCAGAAAAAACCAGAAGCATAAGGTAATTACAGAATTAAATGAAACCTATATGCATGCGCCCGATACACATGAAGATGCCGTCGATAAGATTTCGTACGATGAAATCATGGCTGCCATAAGATACCTTACACCGGGTTACAGAACGGTGCTTAACCTTTTTATCATTGAAGGGTTTAGTCATGAAGAAATAGCCAAAGAACTGGGTATCTCGGTAGGGACATCCAAATCGAACCTGGCAAAAGCGAGAAAACAGTTACAGAAAATATTGTATCAGCAAAACCAAACTGTGAATAAAAATGTGGTCTGACGAGATGGACAATAGAATCCGCGGTGCTGCCGAGAACGATATCCCTGCATATGACGATAAAACATGGCAGGGAATGGAATCATTGCTCGATAAGCACCTCCCGCAAAAAAGAAAACGGAGAGGAGGGTATATATTCTTCCTGCTCCTAGGATTACTATTGGTTATTCCCGGCATTTTTATGGCGATCAAATATTCTTCTCATACAAAAACATTAGCCAAACAGGAAACTGTAACTACACCCGGGCAATCAACTTCGGCAACACCTGCTACTCCTGCTGATAACAACAATACGAATGCTACAGCAGTAACGCAAAATCGCAATATTAAAAATGATGCTCCTGCTGAAAATCCAGCAGCCACTGCTACTGCCGGTACTGGTATCAATATCAATAATGACCGGCCTGTTTCTCCGGCAACCAACCAAACAACTAACAGCACTGCTACCATAGCCCGGCCTCCTGTTACCAATGCCGGCACCAGTCCACGCACAACTAACAACAATCGCAGTAGCCAGTCACCTGCCGGAAAAAATAAAACATCTGCCCGGACTTTACCAACGATTACTACTTCCGCAGATGTAACCGATGCTGCTATTGGAAATAACAGGAAACCTGTCTCCACAGAACCCGTTACAAAAACAACATCTTCTTCAACAGTAACCGGTTCTGACAATAAACAACCTGGTGATAAAAATACTGCGTCAGCATCCGTTGTTTCGCCGGTAACTATTACTACCACCAATTCATCTCCTTTAACAGCTAAAGCTGCTACTGAAGGCCCAATTGCAACTGCCGGAAAGGTTGATTCTTCAGTTGTCGCTGCCAATGATCCTGCTGAAAAGAAAAAACAACAACCCGCAGGAAAGAAAGGAAATAAATTCATGCTGACTTTTTCACTCGGACCTGATCTTACCAGTGTAGGAACAAGCCGGACAGGAAAAGTAGAAGGTCAATATGGTGTTGGAATCGGGTATGCTGTTACAAACCACCTGACCGTAAGAACAGGTTTGTATGCAGGAAGGAAAGTATACACGGCTGATTCCAATAGCTATAACTATGGATATAATTCAGGAGGAGGCTACAGGTTATACAAGATCGACGCGAATTGCCTGGTTTATGAAGTGCCGGTTACTGTAGTATACAATTTCAAGGGTACTGAAACACATAATTGGTTTGTTTCAACCGGTCTTTCCTCCTATTTCATGAAGGATGAAAAATATGTATACAATTTTAAAACATCCGCTGGCCAGGTTGCTTCTTACGATCATCAATATAAAAATGAGAACCAGCATATCTTTTCCATCCTCAACCTGTCCGGTGGTTATCAATATAATTTCAGTAAACGTTTCTCCCTGCTGGCAGAACCTTATATCAAACTACCCGTTGGTGGTATTGGTGAAGGAAAAGTCAAGCTAAACTCCGCCGGCGTTCTGTTCACCGCAGTAATACGACCTTTCGCGCGGTAATTTTTAGCCAAAAACAATTGGTTTCAGATGTCAGATAAACTCTATGTGAAACCTATATGTCCTATGTGCCTATGTGGTGAGATTACGCCAGTCAGC
>CAMLGR010000230.1 GCA_946479615.1 uncultured Bacteroidota bacterium
TGGGATATACCCGGCCCAAATGGGTAGTGGGTATGACAAATGGCTTTACGTATAAGCAATTTGAATTGTCAATCTTTTTATATGGCCGTTTGAACTATATGTTTAATACCGGCGGCGAGGCCCAGGTAGCAAGATCCAGTACCAGGTCGATCAATTATTATACAGAAAACAATACTGATGCTGAGTATCAAAAGCCAATTTATTCTACAGGTACCGGTGATCTGTATTCCGGTTCATTAGGATTTCAGAAAGCTTCTTTCATAAAAATCAGGAATATTTCTGCCTCCTATAATCTTGATACGAAGATCTTAAGTAAACTCAATATGTCAAGTTTGAGAATATATGCACAGGTCGCCAATCCTGGAATGCTGTTTTCAAAGATCAAATTCATGGACATGGACCTGGCCACCTTTAACTACAATCGTGGATTCACTTTGGGAATTAATGCAGCATTTTAAAAAACAAAACATTGAAGTATGAAAAATAATAACCTTATTATCAAGATGGCGATCATTGCAATAGTGATGATTACTCCTTCTTGCAAAAAAACTTTCCTGGATGAAAAGCTTGAAACAGCAAGAAGCCTGGAGTTTTATAAAACAGATGCCGGTATCCTGTCATTGGTAACCGGTACTTATCATTATGTATTTAATGCGCAGTTTAATGGAGAGTTAGCGTATTGTAACATGAGCTATGGTACTGATGAGTTTCATGTGGGAGGTGACAACTCGAACATTGCCTATTCTTCTTATGGTAATGGGCTGGCTTCTATTACTGCTGTTATTAATAGTAACAGTATTACAGCTAATGCCCAATGGGATAACTTATACATCGGGATAAGTTATGCCAACCTGATAATAGAGAATGCAACTGCAAGCACTTCTACTTCTGATGCCATAAAGAAAACTGCATTGGGTGAAGGATACTTTTTCAGGGCGTATAATTATTTGAGACTGGTGAGCCAGTATGGGGCAGTGCCTTTAAAAACTGCATCCAGTACATCTGTTGAACTGGAGTTTACCCGTGCCCAGCCTAAAGAGGTATTTACACAAATTATCGCTGACTTTACAAAAGCGTATGATCTATTAGGTAATACAGGTGCACCAGCTAAAATAACCAAAGATGCAGCTGCACATTTCCTCGCGAAAGCCTATCTGAGCCGTGCAAGTGAGATCAATGATTCATGGAACTCGTCTACAAAAGCTGCCGACCTCGCTGCTATCACTCCTTTGTGCGATGCTGTTATTGCTAACCATCCTCTGGCTCCGAATTTTGGTGACCTGTGGAAGTATACAGCTGCGGATGGTGCGAATGAAAAATTAAGTGAACTGATCTTGTCCGCTCAATTTACTACGGATGCTTCTGCAACCGGTGTTAACCAACAACACCTTTATTATGGAGGCCGTTACGACGATTTGCCCCAGATGCAACGCGATCTCAGTGGTAACAGGCCATTCAGCCGTTTAGCTACTACTTATTTCATGTACAGGGTGTATGATTTATTGAATGATTCGAGATTCTGGAAAAGTTTCAGAACCAAGTATCTGGTAAATAAGGCGTCGGCTCCTTATGTGAATGGTGATGTGGGAGTGATGTATGTGATTGATCAACCCGGAGATAACCGGTTTGCTTCTTATAAAGTGCTGAACTCGGTTCCATACGCAAGAACAGGCAGAAATATTGCCAACGTTTATGTGGCTTATCCTGGCGGAACTACAACAGACGGTGCTTTATTCGTTGATGTGCGTTTCCCTTCATTAAGTAAGTTCTTTGATGGCTCCCGGATCGGTGGGTTTAATGATATCAGGGGACTTAGAGATATTACGCTGGCACGCAGCGCCGAAACGTATTTAATTGCCGCAGAAGCTAAAATACGTCTTGCTGCTATGGGTACAGGTACATATGATGATGCTTTACCTTATATCAATGCAGTAAGAGTAAGAGGGGAATTTAAAAACGGTGAAAACCGTACGGCTTATTATGATGGCGGGGGAGCCAGCAATGCAACTTTGCAGGGTGGATTGCCTTTTTCATACATGGCTGAAAATTCCTATGCCGAATCAAATAATCTGGATTTATTATCACCCCCTACAGCGGCCACAAATTTAACAGTTGCAAGTGCGGCAACGTTACCTGCAAATGACGAATACATTATTGCCAAATTAGGGTATACGAGCAGTTACGACAGGATGCTCTGCTTTTTATTGAATGAGCGTTCAAGAGAATTGTGCGGCGAGTATTTACGCTGGCAGGATTTGTCCCGTACCAAGACACTGGTGGCACGGGCGAAAGCGTTTAACCCGGATGCACTTCCCAATATTAAGGATTATCATTTATTAAGACCTATACCACAAACTTTTCTTGATGGTATTCAGTCGGGAGGTGTAAACTTAACGCCGGCTCAGAAGCAGGCAATGCAAAACCCGGGATATTAATTTCTTTTCAAGCAATCATTAATAGCAGCGAAAAAGACAGGGATAGACACCTGTCTTTTTCATTTATGGGAAGGGTGTCCCAGCGAGGTCTCGCGAAGCGGACCTCGCTGGAGCGCCTTTCGCACGATCAACAGGGACATACTTCGCGAGACTTCGCTGGAACACAGAGGATTTCTTTTAAATGCTTTACTTTTGATGCCCAACCATTATGCCATACGTGAGTGTATTTGAAAAAATTACAGCCTCTCTTCAGCAACATCAAACCCGTCCTGCATTTTACATAAGAGATACCTTTTATAGTTATGGCGATCTTGGCGCTGCCATTTCATCGATACGGCAATTGATCGCATCACAGGTGTCTTCTTCCCAAAAAAATATCGGGCTGGTCGCCAATGATGATCTGCTGACTTATGCCGGCATCCTGGCACTCTGGATGGAGGGGAAAGCGTATGTACCTGTAAACCCTGCTACACCTGCAGAACGAAACCGTTTTATTATACAGCAATCGGGTATTGCAACCTTGCTGGATTCATCAGGTTCTTTTTTTTCAACAGGTATTACTGTTATGAATACATCGGCGCTCCCTGCCACGACTGTTAACCTGGAGCCAGTCGAATGTGGTGTCAATGAACTGGCCTATATTCTTTTTACGTCAGGTACTACCGGTAAACCGAAAGGTGTTCCCATTACCCGGAATAATATAAATGCCTTTACACTGGGTTTTGATCAACTGATTCCTGATATTACCGAAGAAGACCGCTGGTTGCAAATGTTTGACTTGACATTCGATCTTTCTGTGATGTCTTATCTTATCCCATTATTAAAAGGCGCCTGTGTTTATACTATTCCGCCCGGCAGGATCAAATTCAGTTATATCTGCCAGTTGATGGAAGAACAACGATTGACCGGTGCACTGCTGGTTCCTTCCATCATCCATTATCTCCGTCCTTATTTTGAAGATATCAGGTCAATGGATATGAAGTACTGCCTGTTTTGCGGCGAAGCATTGTCCGCAGACCTGGTTAGCGAATGGAGCCGTTGCCTTCCCGAAGCTACGATCCTGAATGTATATGGACCTACCGAGAATACCATATTCTGTACAGGCTACCGGTTTGATACGGCCATTATTAAATCTTACCAGGGCATACTTTCCATAGGACGGAGCATGGCAGGATCACTGGCAATTATTGTGGATCAAAATAACAGGCAGGTGACACCCGGCGAAAAAGGAGAATTATGTCTCGGTGGTGCGCAGTTATCACCTGGCTACTGGCAAGATGAAGAAAAGAACCGTACTTCTTTTTTTGATGCGGAGTTCAATGGTCAGGCAGAACGATTTTATAAAACAGGCGATCTGTGCCTGCAGGATGCCGATGCTGATATCATGTATATTGGTCGAATGGATTCGCAGGTCAAGATCCAGGGGTTCCGGGTGGAATTACTGGAAGTTGAATATTATGCCAGACAATTTTTAAAAGATATCAATGTGATCGCTGCTACATTTATCAATACGATCGGCAATACGGAGATTGGTCTGGTCATCGAATCGTACCCGTTCGATAGCGCTGTCGCCATCGGGCATATAAAAGATGCCTTACCTTCTTATATGGTTCCGACACGAATTATCTTCCGGCCTGTTTTTCCTTATAATATCAATGGTAAGATAGACAGGGAAGCATTAAAAAAATCCCTGCAGGCATGAAGGAGCCATTTATCATACGAAAGGCAGAGGGAAAAGATGCAGGCTTTATTGCGGAAGCTATTATTGCTGCAGAGAAAATGAGTACGGATAAAATGGGACTGGCCCTGTTATTTGATCTTACGATCAATGATATGCGTGTGCTATTGATCCGCATGTTAGAAGAAGAATCCGAAGGGAATGAATTTTCGCTAAATTGCTTTTTAATCATGGAAAATGCGGGACTACCGGTAGCGGCTGTTGCAGCATGGATAGAAAATTATGGGGATAATATCCCTTCACAAAAGATAAAAGCTAATCTTATCCGTTTTATTTTTCCTGCTGAAAAGATACAGGCCGCTCAATCAAGGTCGGGCTTAGCAAAAGATATTTACCTGGAACGGGAAAAGAACAGCCTGCAGATAGAATTTGTGTACACGAAGAAAGAACACCGGGGGAGAGGGCTGGCCGGGCAACTGATCAATCGCCATATTGAAAATGCATTGATGATTGATCCGGGATTAAAA
>CAMLGR010000231.1 GCA_946479615.1 uncultured Bacteroidota bacterium
TAACAGGATTCAATTTTCTGATCTCGACCATCGGCGTATTTCCTACCAGGTCAATAATACTTGCCATACTTATAATTTAGATTGTTCTACCACTTCATTATCTGCCCGGTGATATACCGTGGAGTAGGGAGGCACACTTTGGGTGAGCCATACATTTCCGCCGATGATACTGTGATGACCGATCACCGTATCGCCGCCCAGAATGGTGGCGCCGGAATAAATGATCGCATGATCTTCCACCGTAGGATGGCGCTTGACAAAAGAAAGCGTTTTGTCAACACTCAAAGCGCCGAGGGTGACGCCCTGGTATATTTTTACATGATTACCGATCGTACATGTTTCACCAATAACAGCACCGGTACCATGATCGATGCAAAAGAATTCACCGATATCGGCACCCGGGTGAATATCGATACCCGTACGTGAATGCGCATGTTCAGTAAGAATGCGGGGTAATAAAGGCACACCGAGGTCCTGCAAGCCATGTGCGATCCTGTAAAAACAGATCGCATAAAAACCGGGATAGGCCCTGATCACTTCAAATTTATTGATGGCCGCCGGATCACCCATGAAAATAGCTTCGATATCGGTATTCAATACCCGGTACATTTCCGGTATGCCCTGGAAAAATTGATTCGATTTTTCTTTATTGTTCCCATTCACACAGGCTTTGGTTGCATTCAATATCCGGGCTAGTTGTTTTTCCAGCGTATCAAAACGTTCTTCAATATCTGCAATGGATTTGGGAAGGTATTCGGCTTTTTCGGGATAAAGTACATAGATCAGTTCCTGCGCCCACGAAGCAATAACTTCATTCGATGGAACGGCTTCCATCTTTTGCTGCTTTTCAAAAATATGTTTGTAGAATGATGCGTCCATTAGTCTATAATTCCGGTTGGTTAAATTCCGCCATGAAATTACCACATATTTAAATTAAAATTCCAAAGTAAAAAGCCAAAAAAACATCTCTTTTTTTGGCTTTTTACTTTGGAAGAATGAGTTTATTGATAATATCAGGGAGTGGGTGTCGCTGCTTTTTTTGTTACCAGGTTGATATAGGTTTCTTCAGGACCTGCTTCTGCCGGGCTTTTCCAGCAAATATCTGTTATCACTTCTGCACGGAGGATTTCGGATGGGTTCAATGCGATCCGGTTACTGTTTTTGACAAGTACATTATCAATACAAACCCTTAGTTTCCGGCTCGCGCCGGTAATATTATATTGATCCAAAATTCCTTCAAGATTCAGGAACATGGGTTTATGATTGGTGTGTATAATGATAACCCCATTCCTGGCTTTAGGCCCATAAGAAGCAACGGCTGTACTATCCTTCAATACCGTCACAGAAGTTATATTCTCAGGATTCAATTCCATGTAACTCATGTCGGTCACAACACTATCGTCAATGATAAAAAGGGGCTGGTTGTCTAAATTGATTGTACGCGGAGCATCCATGCGCCTGATCGTGGTTTGTGCAGTAGCAGCGAGCAGGAAAAATAATCCGGTAAGTGTTAAAACTGATTTTTTCATCGATTGAAAATACGATTTTTAGGCGATGAGCATTGTTATACGTATTATGCCAACTGCCGTTTGTATAACTGGATAGTGTTCTCCAGTCCCAGGTAAATAGCATCGGCGATAAGGGCATGGCCGATACTCACTTCATCGAGCCAGGGAATATTTTGTTTGAAGAATTTCAGGTTGTGCATATCAAGATCATGACCGGCATTAAGACCAAGACCCAGCTCTTTTGCTTTTTTAGCGGCTGCGACATAGGGTACAATCGCCTGTTGCCTGTTACCTTTTTCATATTGTCGTGCATAGCCTTCCGTATATAATTCGATACGATCTGTTCCTGTGAGAGCGGCGCCTTCTACCATTTGTACGATAGGATCAACAAAAATGGAGACCCGGATACCTGCTTTTTTAAACACGCCGATCATTTCTTTTAAATAATCCTTGTGTTTGATGGTGTCCCATCCATGATCGGAGGTAAGCTGACCCAATGCATCCGGTACCAGGGTTACCTGTTCAGGTTTTACTTCCAGTACCAGGTCAATAAATTTTTGTTCGGTACAGTTGCCTTCAATATTAAATTCAGTTTCGATGATCTTTTTGATATCTCTTACATCCTGGTAACGGATATGCCGTTCATCAGGACGCGGATGAACCGTTACGCCATCGGCGCCAAAACGTTGTACATCTATAGCTGCTTTTACTACATCAGGATTATTACCGCCTCTTGAATTGCGCAGGGTGGCGATCTTGTTGATGTTCACGGAAAGTTTGCTCAAAGCCGGAAAGAATTTAAATGTTACTGGAAATTCTCAAAGAGGATTCAAAATTACTAAGAATTTATATACCTGTCGTTTCACATTTCCATCCAGGTATGATCGGCCAGCAATTTCACAGTTGCAATGAATTTCTTAAATGGACCTGACGGCCCCCATTCTTTGGGCGATACCAGCGAAAGGATATGACTGCCATCTTTTTTCTCATAGAGATAATATACCTGGCCGATATTGGGCTTGAAGGAAAGGCTGGCCTTATAGATCATCATCGATAGTTCTTTTCTTTTCTGGATCTCCTGCGCCTGCAAAGCCAGTAATTCTATCTGCTGGCGGATCTGCTGCAACTGCATATTGGTTTGTTCTTCCATTGCCGTCAGTGCCTTGTGTTTAATAATTCCTTCTTCGTTGGGTTTGATCAAAGCACCCGATACAGAAGCGGCATACGGAAGCACACTAAGCTGTTTATGATAGATCTCGGTATTGGTATAAGCCATGCCATCATCTTTACGACCCTGTTGTGTGATCTTCAGGTAGCCATTAGGCATGATCTCATGAACGATATGCAGGGTCACTTCTCCTTTTTTATAAAAATGAATTTCAAAGCTGATGCTGTCACAGAAGATCACCTGCACTTTTTCCGCGATATCATGTTGTTCAAAATCGTTGAGTGCACCATCGGCGATGACCTGGTACTGCGAAGCGAAAGCCTGGTTTTCGAGGGTCACCCAGTTATGAGAAACAACCAATTCCTTTTTTTCATGTGCACCTGTTATTTTATAGGTACCGCTCCTGGGCCGTTCACCCTGTTCGTATACACATTTTTCCGGGAAGAGTTGCCAGGAAGCAAGAAAATTATAGGCTTGTATCATAGTAATAACCTCTTATCAACAGGTGAAAGATGCAAAGGTTTTATTTTGCCGGGATATAAAAAAATGATTTTACCTGTAACAGGGAATGCTGTATTCATTCTCCCAGGTAAACAGCAGTATCCTTTAGTAATGGCAGTTGTTGGTTGAATTGCTGGTTGAGGACAACACGAAAAAGATTGACGGCTGAAAGGCTACCGGTGTTTTGTATGATAATACTGCCGGGGCTGTAAATGGCAGCAAGGTTCATAAAACAATAATGCTGTTCTTCTTTTTTGGTAAACCGGTAACCGTGATCGCCCGCTAATATGATAATTGGCGGATGATTGGATCGGGCAAGTATATCCCTGGTAAAAGAAAGTATTCTTTGATTGCAATATTGCAGGTAACCGGTATAGGTAAGCAATCGTGTCTGCACGGTTGATTTCAGCAGGCTGTCAAAAGGCAGGGCATGACCAGTGCTATCATAATAATGGGGATAATGTGGCATCATTAAATGGGTATAGACAAACTTTGGTGCAGGATCTCTTGAAGCGGCGGTTTGCCTTGTCAGCTCCATATAATCTTCGATATGCCGGAGATGGGAATAAAATTTATCTTTTTCCCGGGAACGGAACAAGGGATATTTCAGCAGCACTTTATAATAAAGGTCTTTCCATATCCTGCTGGTAAAAGTCTGTGAAGTGATCAGCCTTGACCTGGTAGGTAAAAAGTAATCTTCTGTTTGTGCAGGATAATCTTTCAGGTCAAAGATTGAATAATTATACAAGCGGTACCCATTCGCTGTCAATATATCCGTCAATGAATTATCCCTGATGGAACGGTAACAATAATCAAGTTCCGCTCTTTTGCTTTTGCTGTTCAGGGAGAGGTACTTCATATTCAGTATGGAAGCGATGGAGTAGGGAGTGGAATTATAATTGCTTCTGCTATGAGCCATCACCCGGAAACCCTGGTTGCGCAATTCATTTTGAAAAGAATGGTTATCGAATCCAAAATAGTCATGTAACGAACTGCTGTCTGCATATTCATCGGCAATGATAAAATAGATATCGGGTTTTGAAACATTATCGGGAATTGTAAATACCTCTATATTTCCGTTGCCATTCTTTTTTGTAAAATTTTTATTGGCTAGTATCACCACATCCATAACGATCAGCAAACAAAGCAGCAGGTTCAGATAAAGTGTAATGCGTTGCAGGGAACGTTTTGTTTTTTTAAGCGCCGTTATTATTATAATAATAAACAACAGGCTGACGGGAAGAATGATGATGTAATGCGAAAGAAGTATTCCCGGGAACTGTTTTTGCAACTGGTCCTGCAGGCTGCCGAAAAAGAAATCATACCCCATTAATATAAATGCCAGCAATGAGGCTTTCAGCCAATCGCGGTAGAACCACCAGGATATACCGGCAATGATGAAGCTGCCGGCAGAGTAAATAAGAACCA
>CAMLGR010000232.1 GCA_946479615.1 uncultured Bacteroidota bacterium
CAGTAAAATCATATTTTACGTTTTTCAAGGGTTCGGTGCACAAGCATCTATTCAGCTTCTTGGAGGGACTGATCAATTATAGTACATACATGGTATAGGCGTTACAGGACATATCACGGAAAAATACCATCCACAACTCATTTACTTATCCACAAAATAAACGATATGACCACCTGCTTTGGGCAGCCCAGAATCCACGTGTAAGGCCCGCCCAGCTTGCATCACAGGTGAAAGAAACAGGTTTTACGAGGTTTCTTCATCTCTATACCCGGAAAGTGGAAAATTCGTAGTTTCCCGATTCTGAACAAAAAAGAACAGAACAATTCTACATATAAATTATACTTTAGTGACCGAATTATAACAGTCCTTCCTATTGAAGTCCGCCCTAACCTTCTTTTCCAATTCTTCTGAACGATCTACGATGATTTTTCTGATTAGAGCAAAAAAATTCAGGCTTTTACAGTTTGATGTTTTTTGTCAATAGCAAAATCATGTCGTTTAGCAAAAAAGTTTATGTTCAATAAAATTGGCCTTAATACCGTACTTCGTGAATACTCATGGCTATTCCTCTTTTGTATAGTCGCATCCTGCACTAACACAAAAAAGGTAACCTATTTCAATGGCATCACAGATGGCAATATTGCCTCCCAGAGCCAGATACCAGAATCGCTGATTCAGAAGAACGATATATTAAGTATCACGGTCGGAAGTCTTAATCCTGAAGCATCGCAGGTATTTAATTCAACATCTGCAGGCAATAGTACATTGAACTCGAACGGAGCTAGTGGGGACGGTTATCTTGTTAATACAGACGGAAATATTCAATTCCCCTTATTAGGAAATATAAAAGCTGAAGGCATTACCAAAACCCAGCTGAAAAAAACGATCACGGATATGATTCTTTCCAGGCAATTGCTGGTAGATCCTATCGTGAGTATCCGTTTTCTGAATTTCAGGATCACGGTATTAGGTGAAGTAAGAAATCCAAGTGTGGTAACAGTTCCTAATGAAAAAATCTCATTATTAGAAGCAATTGGCCTGGCCGGCGACCTCACTTTATATGCCAAACGTGAAAACGTAATGGTTATACGCGAGGAGAAGGACCAGAAAATTATAAAAAGGCTGAACCTGAATTCTTCCGAGATATTCACGTCACCTTATTACTATTTAAAATCAAACGATATCGTATATGTAGAACCTAATAAAGCTAAAGTAGCGACAACAAGCCGCAGCCAGCAATGGCTACCGATCTTTTTCAGCGGTTTGTCATTGGCTGCTTTGCTGGCCGACCGTATAATAAACAAGTAACCGATAACCCATTATTCGTATTCGTATGCAACAGGTAACCCCAAAGAGAACACAGGGCAGTAAGAATTTACTGAATGACGTATTCTTTAAATATCTTCCTTTCTGGCCGTTCTTTATCGCCACTTTAATGATCAGCATTGCTGCTGGCTGGCTTTACCTGCGCATAGCAGTACCTAAATACGAAACCACGGCGTCGATCATGCTGAAAGATGAAACAAAAGGAACCTACGACGGCAGCACGGTAAACTCCCTGGACCAGTTATCAGATAAAAAGATCATTGAAAACGAATTAAAAGTTCTTCAGTCACGCACATTGATGCAGGATGTGGTAAAACGCCTGCACCTGTATGCTTCTTTCTTTGAAGAAAGTGACCTGAAATCACTACCGGCTTATACGACTTCACCGATCAAGATTGAAGCCGCTGATCCCGATAAACTGAAACCAGCGAAAAAAGTACTGTTCACCTTCAATGAAAAAGACAGTACTGTTCTTATCGCTTCTCACAAGTACCCTCTGAATGAATTTGTGAACACGGAATATGGTTACCTGAAATTTGTTCCTAACAAGAATTTCAGAAGCAAACCAAGCAAGCAACTGTATTTCACCCTGCAAAGACCACAGATCGCCACGATGGCTATCGCAAGCCTGAAAGCCCTGGCAGGAAGAGAATCGACAGTTGTATCACTTGACCTCATTGACACCGATCCTAAACGTGGAGAAGATATCCTGAACGAATTGATCCTGGCTTATGATCGTTCTACCTTGAATGAAAAGAACAGGCTCGCTGATAATACCGTAAGTTTTGTAGAAGGCAGGCTTGATTCTATTCAGAAAGAATTGAATGCGATCAACCAGAAAAAACAATCGTACAAATCATCACGTGGCGCTGTTGATATCAGCACACAGGGTGAAATGTTCCTGAAGAATGTAAATGAGAATGATCAGAAAGTAAGTGATGTAAACATTCAGTTGTCGATCCTGGGACAGGTTGAAAAATACGTAAAATCAAAAGACAATGCGGATGGTATCGTTCCTTCTACCCTGGGTATGAAAGATCCGATGCTGACCAAACTGCTGGATGAATTATATGATGCGGAAATTTCTTACGACAAGTTAAAAAAGACAAGTGGTGAGAATAACCCGTTGACAGTGGCAGTAAAAGACAAGATATCCAAGCTGAAACCCGGTTTGATGGAAAACATCAACAACCAGAAACAAAGCCTGGAAGCAAGCCGTTCGAATTTGTTTGCTACCAACAGCACTTATTCGTCAATGTTACAGACCATTCCTCAAAAGGAAAGAGATTTGATCGACATTGACAGAGAGCAGGCAAATACATTAGGCATTTATAATTTCCTTCGCCAGCGTTTGGAAGAAACCATGATGGCGCGTAAGACGAATATGCCGGGTGCCCGTGTAGTTGACCAGGCAGAATCAACACCTTTCCCCGTGAGCCCTAACTCCAAGATGATCTACATCGTGGCGCTGTTCATGGGATTGGGTCTTCCTGCCGGTGTTATCGCAGCCAGGGAAATGCTGAACAGAAAAATATTGTTCCGTACAGAGATCGAGAAATTGACTTCTGTACCTATCATAGGAGAAATTGTACAGGACAAAACCAAATCGCCACTGGTTATCATGGAAGGAAAAAGAACTTTTGTTGCTGAACAATTCCGTAGAATAAGAACATCGCTTAGTTACCTGGGATTGAATTCGCAGAAGAAAAAGATCCTGGTCACTTCTTCTTTATCCGGTGAAGGAAAAAGCTTTGTTGCCACTAACCTGGCACTGAGCCTGGCTCTGGCCGGTAAAAAAGTGATCCTGCTTGAATTTGACCTTGCGAACCCATCATTGAGCAGCAAGCTGGGTGTGAATTATGAAAAAGGTGCGAGCAATTACCTGTGGGGTGAATGCGAACCCGAAGAAGTGATCAGACGCACCAGCATTCACGAGAACCTGTTCTTTATTCCCAGCGGACCTTTACCGGAAAACCCGTCAGAGTTACTGATGAGCGACCGTGTAAAAGAATTGCTGGAATACCTCGATGCGATCTTTGATACCATCGTGATCGATTCGGCGCCGGCAAGTTTGTTATCAGATGCCTATGTTCTTTCACCAATGTGTGATGCAACATTGTATGTGGTAAAACACAAGTACACGCCGAAGCTTTACCTGGAGAGACTGGATGAAGAAAATTCAGTGAACCATTTAAAAAACATGGGAATTATTTTTAACGGTATCCGTTCCAGAGGCTTTACCAAGAATGGCTATGGTTACGGCTATGGTTATGGATATATACATAACAGCAACGGTACACGAACAAGACGTAAAGCAAAAATGTAATTGATCTTGTATCGCTGCTGAACAGATAACGGATATTGAATTTGTCACTTAGTTTAATCTGTACCTGTAAGTGAAATGGGCGAAGCCTGTTCCGGAAAAACCAACTTAAAATCGATTGAAGAGCCTGAAGCGTTTTTTCTGGACATTCTAAAACATGATTATGAGTTTGACTTCAAAAAAACAATGGTACGCTCTTTATACCCGCCCACGGTGGGAGAAAAAGGTAGCAGACCTGTTGGAGAAAAAGAAAGTTGAAGTTTACTGCCCTTTAAACAAAGTGCAAAAACAATGGGCGGATCGTAAAAAAACAGTTTACGAGCCTCTTTTTACTTCCTATGTGTTTGTCTTTGTATCGCCTGAAGAGCACCTGAAAATAAAACAGACTGACGGAGTGGTCAGTTTCGTATACTGGCTTAACAAGCCCGCCGAGATCCGCCAGGAAGAGATCGATACCATCAGAAGGTTCCTCAATGAATATGAGAACGTGATGCTGGAAAAAATGGCGGTAAAACTGAATGATCCGGTAAGGATCATCAACGGACCACTCATGATGTGGGAAGGAAATGTGATCGAAGTCAGAACCAATACGGTCAAGATCACCCTGCCATCACTGGGACAGACACTGGTAGCCGAGATCAGGAAAGAAAATATCGAAAAGGTCAGGCCGATCCGCGAAGTACAGATGAAAGCTGTATAAGCCGCCGGTTCACCAATCATATACGAAAAAGACAATTATCCTCTTACTCATACCGCAAACCTATAAACAATGAGTACTTTAACCGGTACTCATTTTATTTATAGCC
>CAMLGR010000233.1 GCA_946479615.1 uncultured Bacteroidota bacterium
GCATCAGAAGAGTTACCCAATGAACCAGGAGCACGCTGACGGTCGTGCTGACCGTGAGATTGCTCACCCACACCAGAGAATCCATGACGTTTAACAACACCCTGGAAACCTTTACCTTTTGTGATACCTACGACTTCGATAGTTTCGCCTTCTGCGAAAATGTCGACAGTGATAGTTTCACCAATATTTTTTTCGATGGAAAAATCGCGGAACTCCTTGGAGAATTTTTTAGGAGCTGTTTGTGCTTTGGCGAAGTGATTAACAGCAGCTTTGGTAGCATGCTTTTCTTTTTTGTCGCCGAAAGAGAGCTGAAGGGCGCTGTAGCCGTCTGTCTCTTTTGTCTTTACCTGGGTCACTACGCAGGGACCTGCTTCAATGATCGTACAGGCTGTTTGTTTACCTGTGGGATCGAAGATGCTCGTCATTCCGATTTTCTTCCCAATAATACCTTTCATGGTTGTGTTCAATTTACGCCTGCAGGATTATTGGGACAGTGATGTTTAGTAATAATGACCAGCAAAGCTGATCCTATCATCACTTCAATCCCAGTTTAGCTACCGACCTTTTCTTTTATCCGCCATAGCGGGCCATAAGGCTTCAGAAGTACCAGTAGTAAACAAACCCTGAATGGCTTGTTTTATGTAATACGTCAGAGCTCTTTTCCTTTACCTGCCAAAGCTGGTAATATTGAGAGATGACAATCTTTTTAATTTATAAGAACTAATGATCTGTGAGATCAAATCAATCAACTTAACCAGCCGTCATGCTTTGATCTCTACTTCTACTCCACTGGGCAGATCCAGTTTGCTCAACGCATCTACCGTACGGCTGGAAGACGTGTAGATATCCAGTAAACGCTTGTGCGTTGCTAACTGGAACTGCTCACGGCTCTTCTTATTCACGTGTGGTGAACGCAATACGGTAAAGATCTTGGTGCGGGTAGGCAGGGGAATAGGTCCTGTTACTACAGCGCCTGTACTGCGAACTGTTTTTACGATCTTCTCGGCTGATTTATCCACCAGGTTGTGATCGTAAGACTGTAATTTTATTCTGATTCGCTGAGACATATGTCAAAATCCCAATTTTCTTTTGGGAGTGCAAAGGTAGGGTTACCGCCTATATCCTCCAAATAGTTAGGGAAGAATTTTACACGGGAGCCGAGAAAGGCGCAAAACAGGTTTTTTCACCTCATAGGCACACAGGATCATAGATTTTACATAGATATCCTATGTGTGTATTTTCTATGTTTCTATGTGCCTGTGTGGTAAAAAAGGAATTCATCTCCGGTGATTTGTAAACCAATGATTTCAAATATTTTAAACCAGATTTACTTTCTTTGTACCCAATTTATCACCTACATGACAACAGACCCGGTCAAAAAGGAATCGAAAATAAAGAAATGGCTGATCCTGCTGCTTAAACTATCTATTTCAGGCATTTGTATCTGGTATGTGGCCGGTAAGATCGATTTTGCAAAAGCAGGGGCGGCCTTACAAAATGCCAACTGGCTTTACCTGTTCCTGGCCCTGGTTCTTTTTGTGATTTCCAAGATCATTGCCGCCTTCCGGCTGAATATCTATTTCCGGGATATAAACATCCATCTTCCGCAGAAAAAGAATCTTGAATTGTACTGGCTGGGCATGTTCTACAATCTTTTCCTGCCCGGTTCCATCGGCGGCGATGCCTATAAAGTGATCCTGCTGACAAAGAAATATAACGTGCCTTACAAAAAGACAGCGGCGGCCGTGTTACTGGACCGGTTCAGCGGGCTTACGGCCCTGGGAGTTATTCTTGCCGTATATGGAGTGCTGGTGATACCCAACCGGTTGTATATCATTCTTATCATTGCCGGTGCTGCAGGTGGCTGTATAGGTTTATACGTCATCACCCGGTGGTTGTTCCGCGATTTCCTCGACAGCTTTTTATCTACTTTTTCATTGGGAATGGCCGTGCAGGTGTCGCAGGTGATCTGTGTGTATTTTATTGTGCTATCGCTGCATTTGCCGCTGGATCAGCCAGCCTGGATCTTCATCTTCCTGCTGGCTGCGATCATTACTGTATTGCCGGTGTCTTTGGGAGGCGGGTTGGGTACGCGGGAATTTGTGTTCCGGGAAGGGGCTTTATTCTTTTTATTAAGTCCTGATCTGGCAGTAGTGATCAGCCTGTTGTTTTACCTGTGTACCTTACTGGGATCGCTACCGGGTCTGTATTATATTTTCCATGACCCCCTGAATGAAAAAAGAGCTCATGAATGAGCCCTTAATTTTTTGGCATTGTGCTTTTCATAAAATGGCCTTCCGGCCTTCTACTAGTGATTTTAAAAACGGAGTGAGTTCCGCGTAAAAATCAGCAAAACCAGTGCCATGCTTTGGAAATACGATAGATTTCGGTGTTAACGGGTATAAATGCCAATATATTTGATCTGGGTCAAACGACCCTTAACAACACATTACAATTTTGTGGAATTTTTGCCCTGCCTGCGGGTTATTCTGTTAGACAGGTTCTTTCATCATGGCTTTCTTTCGGATTGGTCAGTAGAACACGGATGGCTGGATGAACGGGTATAAGCTGGATTTTAACCAGGAGGTCACTGGAGTTTTGCTTGCACCTTGTTCGGGTCTTGTTCGGGGATAAAGCGCTCGGAACGCTTTATCCCCGAACAAGACCCGAAGGAAACCCTAACAAATCATGGAGGAGCTATGCAGAATTATCCTGGCTGACCGGGTATCCCTGTTACATCCGTCCACCCAGCCATCCGTGTTCTACTGACCCTGACTTCCACCTCTGCCCATAAAAAAAGCCCGGTATATAACCGGGCCTTTTACTTATCGTCTGAAGCACTTACGCGCTTACTTTACCTTTCACTTTCGCGATCACTTCTTCCGCAATATTCACCGGTGCAGGTGAATAGTGGGAGAATTCCATAGTAGAAGAAGCACGGCCGGATGACAGGGAACGAAGCTGGGTTACATAACCAAACATTTCGCTCAATGGCACTTTCGCCTTGATAACTTCTGCTCCTGCCCTGTTGTCCATTCCCTCCAGCATGCCACGGCGACGATTCAGGTCACCTGTAACATCACCCATGTATTGTGCCGGTGTGATCACTTCTACTTTCATGATCGGTTCCAGCAATACCGGTTTTGCTTTGCGGGCCGCTTCACGGAAACCTTGCTTGGCGCAAAGTTCGAATGACATGGAATCAGAGTCAACCGCGTGGAAACTACCGTCGAATACACGGATCTTCATGTTATCTACAGGATAGCTGGCCAGTACACCCGTTGTCATGGCCTGCTCGAATCCTTTCTGGATCGCCGGAACAAACTCACGGGGGATGGATCCACCGAACAGATCATTCACGAATTGGTATGATTTATCAGGATTCTCCGTTTTCCATTCTGCATCCACTGGACCCAGGTTGAAAACGATATCGGCAAATTTACCACGACCACCGGTTTGCTTCTTCAGCGTTTCACGGTGCTCTACCGTATTCTGGAAGGCTTCTTTGTATGCTACCTGCGGAGCGCCCTGGTTAACTTCTACTTTGAACTCTCTCTTCATACGATCCACGATGATCTCCAGGTGAAGCTCACCCATACCACTTAAGATGGTCTGGCCTGTTTCTTCATCTGTTTTTACGCGCAATGTAGGATCTTCTTCTACCAGCTTGGAAATAGCCATACCCATTTTATCAACGTCGGCCTGTGTCTTTGGCTCAACAGCCACCGAGATCACCGGCTCAGGGATAAACATATTTTCCAGTGTGATCGGGTGATCCTCATTACATAATGTATCACCGGTCTTGATCTCTTTGAAACCAACTGCCGCGCCAATATCACCTGCTTCGATAAAATCGATCGGGTTTTGTTTATTGGCAAACATTTTCATGATCCGGCTGATCCTTTCTTTCTTACCACTTCTTACGTTCAATACATAAGAACCGGCATCGAGGTGACCAGAATAAACCCGGAAGAATGCGAGACGACCTACGAACGGATCGGTCATGATCTTAAAGGCCAGTGCTGCAAATGGCTCGGAAGCCAGTGGTTTACGCTTTTCAGTTTCGCCTGTATCAGGATTCACCCCTTCAACAGCTTCGATATCCATCGGGCTGGGGAGGTAACGGCAAACTGCATCGAGTGCAGTCTGTACACCTTTATTCTTAAAAGAAGAACCGCACATCATCGGAACGATGCTCAGATCGATCGTTGCTTTACGGATCGCTTCATGCATTTCATCTTCGGTGATGGAATTAGGATCTTCGAAGAATTTCTCCATCAGTTTGTCATCATACTCAGCCACCGCTTCTACCAGGTTTGCTCTCCACTCATTCGCTTCTTCCACCATATCAGCAGGTACAGGCACTTCATCAAAAGTCATTCCTTCTGTTTCCATGTGCCAGATGATACCTTTCATTTTGATAAGGTCAACCACAC
>CAMLGR010000234.1 GCA_946479615.1 uncultured Bacteroidota bacterium
CTGCAAAGGTGTTTTTGCTGCATAATCATTATAGCCAAAGGATTTATAGTAAGCGATCTTACCATCGTGAATGATCAGGGCCACTCCTCCATTCATCCATTCTTTTTGTACCCATTCGGTCATTCGCTGATCGATGGTCTGTAACCGTTCCAGTGAAAAACCGGCAGCTTCCGGTGTGACGACTGTTGTTATCTTTTGTGAAAATCCCGTGCTGAATCCGAGTAATACAATGATTAGGAAAAGAAATTGTTTTTTCATATAGCGTGTTGGTATGTTTTATTGGTGATGACCGGGCCCGTATAAGGATTTGCCGGCCCTGGTTCCAATATGTTTTTCATTATCTATGGTTAATGCTCCATTCACAATTACATAATAGAAACCTTTGGAATAGGCATGGGGTTTATCAAAAGTAGAAACATCCGTGACTTTTTTTTCATCGAAGATCACAATATCGGCCGCCATACCTTCTTTGATCAATCCGCGGTCGTGCAGTTGAAATTTTTGTGCCGGTAAGGAAGTCATTCTTCGTATGGCTTCTTCCAGTGAGATCACCTTCTGTTCACGCACATAGCGGCCAAGTACGCGGGCGTTGGTGCCATAGCCACGGGGGTGAGGAACACCGGAATTAAACACACGTATGCTGGCATCGCTTGCAAACATATTGAACGGATATTGCATAATACGTTTGATATCTGCTTCACTCATGCCATGAAAAACAGCACCGGCGCCGCCATTGCTTTGGAGATCCATTATTGTTTGTGTTTCTGCAAGAGCTGTATGTTTTCGTCCCATCATCAGGTTGATCTGTTCAATGCTCTTGCCATTATAGGAAGTATCGGGAGCGTAATAGGTGACTACTGCATAGCTGAAATGTTTCAGCTTTCTTTTTTGCAAACGGCCCAGCATAGAATTGCTGACATATTTCCGCACAGCAGGTCTTTTTAAACGGGCGGTAATGGAATCCTGTCCATCTGCTAATATTTCTTCGGGTAATAAAGTGCTGATCGAAGTGCTGCTGGCTGTATAAGGATATTGATCGATGGTAACTTCTATTCCTTCTTTTCTTGCCTGCTCGATCATCGGAACTGTTTCTTTGCTTCTGCTCCAGTTTTGTTGTCCGCTTAATTTAAAATGTGATATTTCAACCGGGATATTTGCCTGTCTGCCGATATTGAGCGCTTCTTCGATTGCTTCGGTAACGCTATCGCCCTCATCTCTCATATGTGTGGCGTAAAGACCATGATACCTGGCAGCGATTTTAGCAAGCGCAACGATCTCCGGTGTTTTTGAATAAGTACCCGGGATATAGATAAGACCGGTAGATAAACCGACAGCTCCATCCTGCATGGCTTTATCAACTATCGTTTCCATTTGTCGCATTTCTGCGGGAGTGGCATCGCGGTTGGCCCTTCCCATGACGGCTTTTCTTACATCATTGTGCCCGATGAGACTGGCGACATTGATAGAAAGTTTTAAGGAATCGATCCATTGTAAATATTTTCCGATCTCTATATTCGATAAGCCACAGTTGCCGGTGACAACAGTGGTTACTCCATCATAAATAAAATTATCAGCGGTGGGTTGTTTTACTTCGTCGTCTTCGATGTGTGTGTGTACATCGATAAAACCAGGTGCTACGATCATGCCTTTGGCATCGATGATTTTTTTAGCGGTGAAACTGATCTCTCTTCCTGTACTGATGATCCTACCGTCTTTAATGGCTACGTTTCCATAATACCAGTTATTTCCTGTGCCGTCGATAATGCGGCCATTGCGGATGAAAATATCACAGGAATTGTTTTGTGCCTCAACAGTTAACGGTGATAATAATAGAAAAAGAAACCATTTCATGACCTCAAGTTACTAAAAAGCGAAGCTGGATAATTGATCCTCAGTGAATTTATCCGGGCAACGCAAAACTTTTCGTTTACGATATGCGTATTTAGGAGTTGGGAGCTCAACACCAGCATGAGGATCGTTTTCCTGTTCATATTATTTCTTGGGGCGATAGCCTGTAAAAAAGCGCTCGACAGACCTCCTGCTGGCGTTAATCCTGGTCCTGTGGTAACACATCCTGTCAATGATTCTTCTTATACCTACCTGGCACTTGGCGATTCCTATACGATAGGTCAGAGTGTGCAGGTTCCTGATAGATATCCTGTACAGACGGTGGCGAGATTGAGAACTGATGGTTTTGTGAATATGCGGGACCCGCAGATCATTGCCACTACAGGTTGGACAACAGATGATTTGTGGGATGCATTGAATGTGCAGCATCCTTCGGGTCCCTATACTATTGTGAGCTTGCTGATTGGTGTGAATGACCAGTACCAGCGGCATGATACGATTGGTTACCGGGATCGTTTCTGGAATTTGCTTAACCGTTCGATTCAATTGGCGGGTGGTCGCCGGGATCATGTATTTGTAATATCGATCCCTGATTATAGCGTTACTCCTTTTGCGACCTATTATGATACAGGATCGATCAGGAAACAATTGGGATGGTTCAACGCTATCAATAAGGAATTGGCAGAGCAGAATTATTGCCATTATCTTGATATTACTGCTTCTACCCGGGAGGCGGCCAACGATCCTTCACTGATTGCTGCTGATGGGTTGCATCCATCAGGGAAAGAGTATAATAAATGGGCGATGCGGCTGGCGGAACAAATAGAAGAGGTCCTGCCCTAAGGAGGTGACACCTTAATATATGGAGGTGTCACCTTGTGAGGGAATCACGTGTATAAATGATGAAAAACCCATGAAATCTTTACTCTTCCTTACTTCCCTTCTCCCCCACAAACCATTGCTCCTTATTCTTAAATAATACATTAAACGTAGTCAACGAACCATAAATACGCGTGATATACTGCTGCAGGTTTACTTTGTCTTCATCGCTCAATTGTTTATGCGCATTGATCTGCTGCTCCAGTACACGCAACCTGTCGCGGAGCATAACGATTTTATGAAAGAAAGCATCAACAGGGATTTCTTTTGGTTTTAATGATCTATCCGCCGGTTGCAACAATAACATGCCACCAGTCCATTTTTCCCCGAGCGGAACGGTTTCCGTCAATCCACCCCAGAGACGAAGAATCTTTAATAATGATTTCTCCACTTCCGAATGTGTTTCTATTTCCACAGTTACATTTTCAGGAATGATCTCCTCCAGTTTGGAATCTGTTTTATCAATTTCTTTAATGCCATGATTGATAAAAGAGATGATATAAGTGGCATAGCGTATACCAGCGATTACACCAGGACCATATTGCGTGTGTTGCAAACGGGTACCGATACCAAGGGTTGTTTGATCCATACTAGCGATTTGAATTTGCAAGATATTTAAAAATACAGCATTGTATTTCACGCGGTGTTTCGCGCAAAGACGCTAAGATTCGCAAAGGGATATCTATCTGAAATATTCAAAAAAGAATTGCAGGGATAATTATATAATGAATGTTATTATTAAAATCAAACTCTCTTTGCGCCTCTGCGAATCTTACCGTCTTTGCGTGAAACAAAAAAAGGGTGACCAAAACCGGCCACCCTTGCTATATCAAAAAACATTTTTCTTATTGAACAACGATCTTCTGTGTCAACACACCGGATTCTGTTTGCAATCTTACAAAGTAAGTCTGCGCACCCAATCCGTCAATAGTTGCCACATGACTTCCTGTTGCCTGCTTGCCGGTGAGTAATATTTTTACTTCACGGCCGCTGATATCATAAATGCTTAGTCTTACCGTTTGTGGCGAAGGCAGATCAAAACGTATTTGTCCGCTGCCACGTATCGGGTTTGGATAACCAGGTAACAACGACACCGTACCTTTTCCGCCAACTGTAGCCGTGACAATCGATGATGTTTTGGAGTGACCATCAAAATCAACTTGTTTTAAACGATAATAATAATTGCCGGGAGCCAGTGTTTTATCGAGATAAGAATAACTCCTGCTGCTGCTGCTTTCTCCGGCGCCATTTACAAAGCTGACATTATACCAGGTAGCACCATCATTGCTGCGCTCGATCTGGAAGCCTTTATTATTTTGCTCGGATTCCGTTTTCCATGTTAAGCTGACATTGCTGCTTTGCGTAGCAGCGCGGAAATCAACCAGGCTTACCGGCAGCGGGAAGAATGTAGTAAAGGCAACATCTACCCAATAGTGCGTGGCATCGCCGGTTGTTTGATCGGGAAAATTATTAGCTGCTCCTGCCGGGGTAGTAGCCGGATCGGGACTGTATTTATACACTCCGTTGCCTTCATTGCCCGGATCGGCAGCACTGGTGCTTGCAGTTGAACCAGCGATAAGAATAAATGGCCCTCTTACATTATCATTATTGTCCAGGAGACCCGATTCAGCTGTGTATTCAAAACCTGAACCCCAGTAAGATGCTGTATATGTAATACCTGGTACAATAACAACAGGTGT
>CAMLGR010000235.1 GCA_946479615.1 uncultured Bacteroidota bacterium
GAGTTCAAGTTCATGCCCCACTCCTATCGAATTATCAAGGTATACATTGCTTCGTTTGATCTGGTTGATCCATGCATCACCACTGAATATCGCACTGAATTCCCGCTTCACCGTAAATTTATAAATGCCGCGGTTAAAAGGATTATACAATCTTCTTATACTGAGACTACCATTCACATCCTTGTTTCTTATACCATAACTAAGATTCGCATTGACCCAGATATTCTTCCTCGATTCATATGTTTTTGAATAATTGACCATCGGGTTGATCCGCGTTCCCCCAAAATTGAATGGCTGGTACAAGGTAAATACCGTAGGTAGGGACCAGGTCCTTTCCTTTTCATGATTATGAAGCGTTTGCCCCATGAAAACAATTTTCTTCCAGGTCACCCTGTTGATCTCCGCATCCAGTGAATCCAGATAAGCCTTGGTATGTGTGGCCGTATACACGCTATCCTTATACCGGATAAATCCAATCTCCTGTGGTGTCAGCGGCTCCGTTCTTGCCTGTTGCCAGAATATACTATCTCTTTTATAAGCTTCCCTGGTAGCAGAACTTACTTCGTTACCAAAATGGCCTTTGGGAAATTGCTTATTGAGCTCGAAATTTTTATACGCCGCTATCGTCTCTCCTGATCGTTTTCCTTTTCCGGATTTGGAATAATAAGTAAATGATTGCCGCGTGATCATCCAGGCCGTATCATTCACCCATTCATAACGCTGGTTTACTTCAAAAAAATCATATTCCGGCAAATGATAAACAGGCAAACTATAGATCGCACTCAATAATACCCACGCACTGTCATCGATCGTTAATTCTCCTTCCACCGTAGCATTGCTCAATTGTCTTGGTTTGATCCCGATCGTATATATCTTATGTTTCCCTTTCTGTTCCACATGAAGCGTCTTGAACCGGTAGGCCAATAAACCGCTATAACTAACCGGGGAAATAAATGACATCGTAGAAAGCGGCGGCGCAGTGATCAGGTTATTGTATAAATTGAAATCGCCATCCGTTGCCGATAAATAAAATAAAGTGGAAGGATCGCCTCGTTTGCTCACACCTACCCTTTCCTCTTTCATCTGGTGAGAAGCCGACTGATCATAATGCAAAGAAATTTCCGTCATCGACATCCGCGCCATTTCCCGTTGCTCACGCAAGGCATCGGTCGTGTCCTTTGCCAGTTTTTTTGCTTTGATGGAAAGTGAATCGCGTTGTGTCGCCCTGATATATACATCGCAGGAATAAGCACCCGCTGCCGACACCAGCTCGTCTTTATGACGGATCACATTCCGTATAAATTCCTCCGCCCTGTCCTTCATCTTTCCTCTTACTACAACCTCCGACAGATCCTTTAAATCATCTATATCCAATATAAAGTTCTGTGTCGTGTGCCGGTTGACCACAATCGTTACCACCTTATTCTTATACCCGATCATGCTTACGATAAAATCATATTTCCCTTCTTCCAGTTGCAGCTCATAGGTACCATCCTCGCGTGATACAGTACCCGACTGAAGTTCTTTTATATGTATGCTGGCAAAAGCAAGCGGCTCGAGCTTGTTGTTGGTGACCTTGCCCGCCACTTTAAAATACTGGGCGCTTAACAGGTTGGATAGCAGTAGAAAACAGGTGAGAAGGCAGCCGTTCCGGGCCATGGTGTTGGTTTGGATGTAAAATGCGAACAATCTTCCATCGATTATACACATATCCTCTTTTTTGAATTTTATTTAACGGTTTGATAGTCAATCCCGATCATTATCCATCCCCATATTCTTATAGTAACGTATATATAATGTGTAGAGACAGGGCTGTTTTTAAGCCGACAGACTGTAGAACTGCAACTACAATAGGCTCTTGTTAGCGTTTACAGGCGAATGAACGACTACTCTATTTTCCACTTTTCGCGTTGTTCGTTCCTTTGATCTGTCATACCCCTTGATTCTGTTTAAAACCATTAACTTATGCGTCAGCTCAAAATTTCGAAATCGATCACTACCCGTGAAACCCCCAGCCTTGAAAAGTACCTGTTGGAAATTGGCCGTGTATCTATGGTATCCCCGGAAGAAGAAGTAGCCCTGGCGGCCCGTATTAAAAAAGGCGACCGCAAAGCACTTGACCGTCTCGTAAAAGGCAACCTCCGTTTCGTGGTATCAGTAGCCAAACAATTCCAGGGACAAGGTCTTTCCCTTTCAGATCTGATCAATGAAGGCAATATCGGGTTGATGAAAGCCGCCGAAAAGTTTGATGATACCCGTGGTTTTAAGTTTATATCCTTTGCCGTGTGGTGGATCCGCCAGTGTATCCTCCAGGCATTGGCCAATCATGCCCGCACCATCCGTCTTCCATTAAATAAAGTCGTATTAAACAGCCGCATCCTCCGTTCACATGCCATCCTGGAACAGGAACTTGGAAGAGCCCCTTCTTCGGAAGAACTGGCCGAACTGATGAATGTGGATCTCGACGAGATCACGTCAAGCTTTGCTATCAATAACCGGCCTGTCAGTCTCGATAACCCGATCTCTGACGATGAAGACAGCACCCTGCTCGATACATTGGCCAACCCCAATGCAGAAAGTACCGATGGCGCTTTACAACATACCGAATCATTACATACAGAGATCAACCGTTCGATGAATGTATTGACCGACCGGCAGAAAGAAACGCTTTGTTACTTCTATGGCATTGGTATCGATCGGCCGCTGAGCCTGGAAGATATCGGCCAGAAATTTCACCTCACTCCTGAAAGGGTCAGGCAGATCAAAGACAAAGCCCTTACCAAGCTCAGAACCCAGAAAACATTTCATTTATTGCGCGGCTATTTAGGCTAATAAATCCCAATCCCTATGTTAATCCTTATCTCTATCGTGCTGTATTATCGCAGAAAATCCATGCGTCCTGAACCGGCTCCCGCCGCACAGGTAATCAACAGGAATTTTTCCGCCAAATAATATTCACCTGCAATCACGGAATGGTGTATCCAACTGGTTTTCCTATCTTCCGGAAAAGAAAACCGTTATGAAAAAAATCACCGGGATCTTTATCCTCTGCTGCCTGGCGGGAATCCTGTCCGCACAACAGAATTATCAACCCAGTGCTGAGAATCTAAAAAACCGGGAAGCGTTCCAGGATCGGAAATTCGGCATGTTCATCCATTGGGGTATCTATAGTTTACTCGGCGATGGAGAATGGGTGATGAATATCCAGAAGATCCCTTACGACAAATACAAGCGTACCGCCAATGCTTTTTATCCGCACGATTTCAATGCGATGGAATGGGTGAAGATTGCCAAAGCTGCCGGCATGAAATACATCACCATCACGTCCCGCCACCATGATGGGTTCAGCATGTTCGCCACCAAAGCGAGCGATTACAATATCATCGATGCCACTCCTTATAAAAAAGATCCCTTAAAAGAACTCGCAGCCGCTTGCCAGGCAGAAGGATTGAAATTGAATTTTTATTACTCCCTGCTCGATTGGGGAAGAAAAGATTATGGCTTTGGCAAAAAGATCGTCAACGGCAAACCGGAAGATACCGACTGGGACAGCTATATTAATTTTATGAAAACACAACTCACCGAACTACTCACCAATTATGGCGATGTGGTCGGGGGTATCTGGTTTGATGGCGATTGGGAACGAAAGGATGTGAACTGGCATTATGATGAGATCTATGGTCTTATTCATCGCCTGCGGCCCGATGTACTGATTGGCAACAACCACCACAGCAATATCAAACCCGGGGAAGATTACCAGCTATTTGAAAAAGATCTGCCCGGCAGCAACTCGCATGGATGGGGCAGCGGAAGTGTAAGCAATGCATTACCACTCGAAACCTGCGAAACCATCAATGGCTCCTGGGGATTTAATATCAATGATAAAAGTTATAAATCTTCAAAGACGATTATCCAGTATCTCGTCAAAGCAGCAGGTCACAATGCTAACTTTTTATTAAATGTAGGACCACAGCCCGATGGAAAGATCCAGCAGGAATTTATCGATACCTTGAAAAAAACAGGTGAATGGTTGCAGCAGTATGGAACGACGATCTATGGTACAAGGGGAAATATCATTCCAACGCAGGATTGGGGAACAGCGACTGCCAGCGATAAAAAGATCTATGTACATATCCTGAAAACACCCGCACAGGACTTTATCCTCCTTCCCCGTATCACACAAAAAATACAATCTGTACAACGGTTCTCTTCCAAACAATCGCTGAAGTGGAAACAACAACCCGAAGGAGTTTTTGTTTATCTCGATGGAATTGAGTTGAATGAGGTGGATGAGGTGATTGAGATTACAGTGAAGTAATTTTGGAATTTGGAAATTGGTAAATTTTCCAAAGTCGGAGATTGTTTACTTTATGAGCATTTAC
>CAMLGR010000236.1 GCA_946479615.1 uncultured Bacteroidota bacterium
TGATTATCCTACCCGCGATAGTTGGGATAAATTCAACCGGAGAAAGCAACAGGGTACTATACCGGCTTCTGCCAGTATTGGCGGCGGGGTGGGTATTCACGGCACCTGGCCTCACGAAGATTTTGTTATCGACAGGTATAAAAACTGGACCAATGGCTGCATCTCTATGAAAAACGAAGATGTGGATGAAGTATACAATTATACGCCGGTAGGTACACAGGTCACCATTCAGAAATGATCACTGCCATTTCTTTAAAAAATTACCTGTTTCTTCTCTCCACAAAGCTGCATTCCTTTGCAAAAGAGGTTCGTGATTAGCGCCCTCGTAAATAACCATCTTCTTATCCGGGGAAGCAAACGATTCCAGGATAGTCTGCGCCTCATCGGATGGCACAAGCTGATCAAGAGACCCTTGCTGTAATAATACAGGGCATTTTATTTGAGAGGCATAGCGGGTAACATTAAAATTTAAGGCATTGAATCCTCTTTCGATGCCGATCCAACTGGTAATAAAAAAACCAAAAGGCTGTTTGGGAAAACCAATCAGGTGCACCCGGCATTTGATATGCGATTGCAATGAAAGAAAAGGTGTTTCCAGTATAAGTCCTGCCGGTGCCAATTGATTTTCCGCCACTGCTTTCATAATGGCGACCGAACCCATCGAGAAGCCCCATAGAAAAATCTTTTTCTCGCCCAGGTTCTTTATATACTCATAGGCCAGTTTCACTTCTTCGGATTCATAATAGCCGATGGTGGTAGTGCTTCCACTGCTGTTTCCATGCGCCCGGATATCCACCATCAGGACATTGTATCCCCAGTAGCGAAACTCATAGGCCTGCTGCAATACCAGGCTTTTATTGGCCATCAGGCTATGAAAAAGAATAACAGTGCCACGGGCAGCGGAATCAAGCGGGCCGTACCAACCTTCAATCGCCGTATTATTTTTAGTAGTGAAATTGACAACCGTGTAGGGAAAAACAGGTTTTTCAGATTCGGCCGATTTATAAAAACGCTGACCGGAAAAAAGCCGCCAGGTTTTTGAAAAAATATTGCCGGGTTCTGTTGCCGGTTTTTCGGCACTGTATAAGTGAGTGAACTTATACGCGTATAAGGCTGCGCTTATATTGATGAGCAGAAATTGTACAAGTAATACCCAGGCGACCCATCGGATAACAGAACGCCATCTTTTTCGCTTCTTTTCTTTTTTCATTCTGGTATTATTTACCTGCCCGTTGATTACGCGACAATTTTAACATTGCAGATGTCAGGCACAGGTAAAATTTTGTATTTGCCTTTTTCGAGGGTGTAAGAAAACAAAAAGGTATGGTTTTTGCAATCTATTCAGCCAACTCATTTTCATACATTATAAGAAAAACCTTTTAAAGCAGCTCCTTCCGTAGCTGCTTTATTATTTCAGAGCTTTCCTTTTTTGATCTCATCTACAACGCCAGGATCAAGAAGGGCCGATGTATCTCCCAGGTTTTGCAATTCACCTTCTGCAATCTTGCGCAAAATCCTTCTCATGATCTTACCGCTTCTTGTTTTTGGTAAACCGCTTACAAACTGTATCTTATCCGGTTTGGCAATAGCGCCAATCACTCTTGTTACCGTTTGCAGAATATCTTTCCGCGTGAGATCGGGGTTCTCATCCTTATTCTGGTAAATAACATAAGCATAAATACCCTGTCCCTTGATATCGTGCGGGTAACCAACCACGGCGCTTTCCACTACACCCGCATGCATATTCAATGCATTTTCCACTTCTGCAGTACCGATCCGGTGACCGCTTACATTCAACACATCATCCACACGGCCGGTAATGCGATAAAAACCATTGTCATCTTTCAGCGCGCCATCGCCGGTGAAATATAAATTCGCGTACGTAGCGAAATAATTCTGCCGGCATCTTTCATGATCGCCATACGTTGTTCGCAGGATAGCCGGCCACGGCGCTTTGATACAAAGATTTCCTTTTAATAGTCCTTCTTCATCTTTCTCAATTACTTCTTTTCCATTTTCATCAACCAGTATTGGTTGCACACCGGGTAATGGCAAAGTGGCCCAGGAAGGTTTAGCCGGAGTAATACCGGCCATATTCGATATTAATATACCACCCGTTTCTGTTTGCCACCAGGTATCAACAATAGGACATTTCTTTTTACCGATATGCTCATCATACCAGTGCCATGCTTCCTCATTGATCGGTTCGCCGACTGTTCCTAATATTTTTAAGGAAGAAAGATCTTTTCCTTTTAATGGATCCAGTCCGAATCCCATCAAACTCCTGATCGCTGTTGGCGCAGTGTAAAGAATATTTACTTTATACTTATCAACGATATCCCAGAAACGGCCGGCATCGGGATAAGTGGGAATACCTTCGAACATCAGTGAAGTAGCGCCTGCACTTAAAGGGCCGTATACGATATAACTATGACCAGTGATCCAGCCGATATCTGCTGTACAGAAATGAATATCGCCCGGTTTATATTGAAATACATTCACGAATGAATACGTGGTCCAGACCATATAGCCGCCACTGGTATGCACCACTCCTTTGGGTTTACCGGTAGAACCTGATGTATATAATATAAACAGCGGATCTTCGGCGTCCATTTCTTCAGCAACCGACACACCTTGAGGCGAAGAAGAAACTACTTGCTGCATTTCATCTTCCCACCATACATCTCTGCCTTTCAGCATCGATACGGGTGTACCGGTACGTGAATAAACGATTACGCGTTTCACAGTTTTATTTCCCACCAGTGCATCATCGATCACACTTTTCAAGGGAATGTCTTTGGGGCCGCGGTAGGCACCGTCGCAGGTAATAATAAATTCAGCCTGGGCATCATCCAGCCTGTCGGCAATACTTTGGGCGGAGAATCCGCCAAATACAACAGAATGGATGGCGCCGATTCTTGCACATCCCATGATAGCGATGGCGAGCTCGGGGATCATTCCCATATATACACAAACGCGATCGCCTTTTTTAATTCCATTATTTTTTAATACCTGCGCAAACTGGCAAACCTTTGTATGTAATTCTTTATAGGTAAATGTTTTTCCTTTTTCAGCAGGATCATTGGGTTCCCATATAATAGCAGGCTGATCGCCTATTGTGGTCAGGTGACGGTCCAGGCAATTTTCCGTGATATTCAATTTACCGCCGCTGAACCATTTTACATCGGGCTCCTTAAAATTCCATTCCAATACCTTGTTCCATTTTTTTCTCCATTGAAAATGAGAGGCAACGGAGCTCCAATACTCTTCAGGATTACTGATACTGGCACGATAAGCGGTCTCATATTCATTCATGCTGCGGACCTGGTAGGGATATGACATACTGGTACTATTTCTTGGGTTACTGATACTATTTCTTAACGTTAGTTAACGAGCGTTAAATTTACATAACCCTTCTTTATATTGAACATAATCAACGGAAAGGTTTTCGTTTATTATTTTCGTATGAGCCTGTTTAATTCATATCTTAATCGTATGAACCAAACGATGTCTCCCAAAACGATTCGCTCTGTCATCGCTGCTTCTTCTATGGGCACTATGATAGAATGGTATGATTTCTATATTTTCGGGATGCTTGCCAAAACGATCTCCACGCAATTTTTTCCTGAAGGAAATAGTACCGCCGCCCTGTTAAGTACACTGGCCATCTTTGCCGCCGGTTTTATTGTTCGTCCATTCGGTGCGCTGGTATTCGGACGGTTAGGCGACCTGATCGGTCGAAAATATA
The DNA here is from genome assembly GCA_946479615.1 of uncultured Bacteroidota bacterium. The sequence goes on from CAMLGR010000236.1 coordinate 3,749, forward strand.
CTTTCCTGCTAACACTTGTTCTGATGGGTGGTTCCACATTCCTGATAGGATTGGTGCCTGGCTATAAGGCAATTGGTATGGCAGCGCCTTTACTCGTTTTATTATTACGATTGATACAGGGCCTGGCTCTCGGTGGTGAATATGGCGGAGCAGCCACCTATGTAGCCGAACATGCGCCTGCCAAAAAAAGAGGCTATTATACCAGTTGGATACAAACAACTGCTACGCTGGGTCTCTTTATTGCATTAGGTGTGATCATGCTGGTAAAGATGAATATGAGCGATGAAGCCTTCAATGCCCAATGGGGTGGCTGGCGCTATCCGTTCTGGTTATCAATCATACTGGTGATCGTTTCGATCTATATCCGTATGAAAATGCATGAATCACCGCTTTTTGCCAAACTGAAATCAGAGGGAAAAACATCAGTTAATCCGTTGAAAGAACGTTTTTCGCATA
>CAMLGR010000237.1 GCA_946479615.1 uncultured Bacteroidota bacterium
AGGGCTTACTCTCCGCTGATAATATCCTGGGTATTCAATGGTCCTATCTTATCGGCGTTGCCTGCTTTGCATATCTTGCTTTTTATGCCTGGAAGGTAAAAGGCATATTGAAAAGCCAGGGTATCGATTATGATACGGAAGTAAGCGCGGGCGGCGGTCACTAATACATATTTCCTTCATACATTTACAACCCGGTCTGCTATTCAGACCGGGTTTATTTATAAATTCAAATCAATGGCGGCACAATCATTACAGGCACTGGCGATCGGGATAGATATCGGTGGCACAGGCACTAAATTCGGCATCGTTGACAGGGATGGTAATGTTCTTTTCTCGGATGAAATTTCTACCAAAAAACATACGGATGTCAATTCTTTTATCGACGACTTACATGCTTCACTGAACCTGCTGATCGATAAAGCGGGTGGCATCGGGAGAATGAAAGGCATCGGCGTTGGCGCTCCCAATGGAAATTATTATACCGGCACGATTGAATATGCACCGAACCTTCCCTGGAAAGGAATTATTCCCCTGGCCAAAATGATGCGGAACAAATTCAATCTTCCTGTTACCCTTACCAACGATGCCAACGCAGCGGCTATCGGTGAAATGATGTATGGGGCGGCAAAAGGGATGAAAGATTTTATTATGATCACGCTCGGCACCGGCGTTGGAAGCGGTATCGTTGCCAATGGGCAACTGATCTATGGTCATGATGGATTCGCGGGCGAAATAGGTCATACGATCATCATACCCGATGGAAGATTGCATCCCGGTACCGGCAAAAGAGGACCGCTGGAAAGCTATGCTTCTGCTACCGGCGTTCGCTATACAGCACTGGAGCACCTCGAAAAAACAGATGAGCCCAGCCTGATGAGAAATATGCCAAAGGATCAGCTCGATTCTAAAATGGTATATGAAGCCGCGATACAGGGCGATAAATTAGCGCGCGAAGTATATGAATTTACCGGGAGGATACTGGGTCTCGCACTGGCCAATGCCGTAATGTTTTCCAGCCCCGAAGCCATCATCTTATTTGGTGGTTTGACCAAGGCCGGGGATCTGATTCTCAAACCAACCCGTGAACACATGGAAGCCAACCTGATCCAGGTTTTTCAAAACAAAGTGAAGATCCTGATCAGCCATCTGCGCGAATCGGACGCGGCCATACTCGGTGCAAGCGCACTGGTATGGGAATAAAGCTAGCTGACAGTTCCATGGTAAAACGATAAAAGCCCGGCAATGCCGGGCTTTCTTGTACTATATAAAGAGAAAAAGGTAACTAACAGGGATAAAAAGGCTGGGCAGGATGAATACACCCTACACTGCTAATCAAGGCCCCTATTCAATTAACGTTGTACAGTAGAGTGACTAACATCCACTTGCGTGGAAATCACGGTAGCTGTATTCGTTGTTTCTTTTGAATAGGAAGCGAGCGTCACGGCGGTTACCGTAGTGAAAATAGCTGCGGTAATCAATGAGGCTACAACTAAAAAGATGGGGAATAAAAGCCTTTTCATGGATGAATTTTGACAAATCTATATACAAAATTGTGCCAAAACAAGTCTTTGATAATATTAAAATGACCATTTATTCACGCTGTATTCACCTTGTAATTGTAAACACTTAAAGAGGCCGGGATGAGGTTAGAGAATGCTTAAAACAGGTGAGAATATTCACCTTATCAAGGTAGAAACACCATGCATTTCATAGACTTTTCCTACGTAATCTACCGCTCTTAATTTCCATACATAAACACCACTACCCTGCGGGTTGCCATTGATGGTTCCATCCCATCCACGCGATGTATTATCCGAAGAAAAGATAAGCTGCCCCCACCGGTTATAGATAGTGAAGTAGTAAAGCTTTTTTATACCGATGCAATACGGGCTTAATGTTTCATTCAGGTTATTGTTATCGGGAGTGAACGCATCGGGCACGTATATGTGAGAACCTTTGAATACCGTAATGCTGATCTCATCATCATCCATACATCCTTCAGCCGTTGTTACGGTTAAACGATATTTCTGATCGTCCTGCAAAATAATAACCGGGCCGGCAATCGCCGCATTATCCATTCCTGTTGCCGGTGACCAGCTATAAATACTTCCCCCGGTTGCATGCAACTGGTAAGGTTTATCTTTCATTATCACCGTATCATTGCCTGCATTCGCTACCGCTTTGATAATATTCAATGGAATGGTTACCGTGTTTGATATGCAACCATTATCAGCCATCGCATGAACTGCTGCCATGTAATTACCTGCTCTTGCATATACGTGCGAAGTAATTGCTGATTGCGATGTGTTCAACATTGAAATATTATCGCCGAAATTCCATGACCAGTTACTGATCGTAGTAGTATTATCCTGCTGCTGACCGTCAAAGACAACCGGCACCTGCACACAGGCACCTGTAGCATCGGCCCCGATCGATGGAGCTGGTTTTATAAAAAATGACTGTTGCACCGCAGTAGCAGAATGACAACCATAATTACTGCTCACATCCAATTGCAGTGTATGTATGCCGGCGGAAAGATCATTCAATTGAGGCACCTGCGCAGCAGATACAGGCGATCCATCCAGCAACCAGTTCCATTGAGAAAGATTTCCAACCGATAATGTTGACCGGTCAACGATACGTGGTATATAACTACTGCAGGTATCATACACATCGAACAAAGCAACCGGTATATCTCCTACTGCTATCACCTTTTGCAGCGTATCACTTTTACAACCATCCAGACCCGTAATAGCGAGTTGTGCCGTATAAAGTCCTGGTATCATATAGGTATGAGCCGGCGGAGACGATGCCGTACTCGATTGTCCATCACCAAAGTTCCAATAGTAATCAGCCACCGGTGCAAATGAAACTGAAGTATTGGAAAAAACAACGGTACTATTCCCCACACAGGTTGCATTATTGGTCAGATCGGTGGTGAAACCAGGGTTAAGCGCGGTACAAAACTGTTGTATATTATTGGAACCACCGGTAGAAGCACTGAATCCCCAATACACATTTTGATTATTATTGAAAACGGTGCCTATTAAATCGATAGTACCTTCCACGCGAAGATCGCCATCAAAATAGGCCCGCAGCAACCGGGTGGCAGGGTTCCAGGATATCCTGAATACATGCCATTGGCAATCTTCCACATTACCTCCATTGGCAAGTATGCTCACCGGGCCGGCAATGTCTGTACCATGAGTGATCACTCCATTCGTTTGTATGCTGATATGATCCTCCGGAGGATCATTGAACTCCGTATTCTGCCAGGTATCCAGTGAAATACCAACCGAAGGCACCACGCCTAAAAAACCTAACCCTCCTCCTGCCGTTCCCAGGCTGGTCGCAGCGGTCTGAAGAATGAAAACGATTCCGTCTGCACCACTGGCATCCTTGCAGCCCAGAAAAACATTGAATGAAAAATCGAAGGGTTGTGTGAGATCGAGCCGGCTGGCATTCCATACGCTGCCGCCCTGGTTGGTTGCTTCGCGGGTCAATGTATAACAGTTGCAATTATCCTGTGTAGCGGAGCCATTTAAAATATAGGTATTCGTTTGTGACCGGACGGGTATAGCAAACAATAACAGCAATAAAAGGATAATATCCCGGTGGCGGAATCTCACAACAGCCTGAGTTTTGGTGGTGAGACAATATACTAAGAAATGTGATATTTCGTATGCAGGCTGAAGAGGTTTTAGGTGACAGGCGAAACGACCAACATTCATAACTCATAATTCATAATTATGAATCATGAGTTAATCACTTGTCATCTAAAACTTAAAACCTAACACCAGGTCAGTGTGCCGGAAAATACAGGAAAAGTTCCTAAGCAGGCCGGTTCATCTCCCATTCCTTGCGGCCAAGTCCCGCAAAGACATGCCGCTCGCTATGATAAGAAGAACGTACCAGCGGGCCGCTTTCCACGTAATCAAGTCCAAGTGAATAACCGATCTCGCGATATTCGGCGAATTCATCAGGATGTACAAAGCGGTGAACAGGTAAATGTTTTTGTGTGGGTTGCAGGTATTGGCCGATCGTGATCACATCACAGCCATTATCATATAGATCCTTTATGGTTTGGATCACTTCTTCTTTTGTTTCTCCCAGTCCCAGCATGATGCCACTCTTGGTACGGCGACCACCTTCTTTCAATGTCCTGATCACTTCCATGCTGCGCCAGTATTTGGCCTGGATAC
>CAMLGR010000238.1 GCA_946479615.1 uncultured Bacteroidota bacterium
GGCAGGGATATTCCCTCGGCGCCTTCGATAATTCCGGCAAACCAACAGCCGCCCTATCCGCCTTTAACTAGTATAGTAAACCCTATATGGTAAAGAAAAACTTACAGGATTGAAGCTGTTGCTGAAAATAGCAGCATAGTTTTTACCACATAGGCACATAGAAACATAGGGTTCACATAGTCTTGATAATATAGCCTGCTAATTGAAAAACAAATAATTTATGAGAAAATCTTTCTGTTTAGTATTCTTAATTGCTTCGCTTCTTTCCACGCAGCTTCATGCACAAAAAAATCCAAAGAACAACAATCTTGTTTATGTAGATAAACAAGGGGTGCTGCGTTTCACCAAAGGAAATGGCGAAGCTGCTTTTTTTGGCGTAAACTATACCGTGCCGTTTGCCTATTCATACCGTGCGCACAAAGCATTGAATGCCGATTTGGAAAAAGCCATTCAGCAGGATGTATACCACCTGGCGCGCCTGGGACTGGATGCATTCCGCGTTCACGTATGGGATACGGAAATTTCAGATTCATTGGGTAACCTGTTGAATAATGAACATCTTCGGCTCTTCGATTTCCTGCTGGCTGAATTGAAAAAGCGGAATATCAAAGCCGTGATCACACCGATTGCCTTCTGGGGTAATGGATATCCCGAACGGGATGAACGCACACCCGGTTTCTCCCGTGTATTCGGAAAAGGTCGCGCGACTTCCAATGATACTGCCATCCGGGCCCAGGAAAATTACCTGCAGCAATTATTCAAACACGTTAACCCTTATACACAACTTACTTATACAGCTGATCCTGATGTGATCGCTGTAGAACTTAATAACGAACCTAGTCATAGCGGCCCCAAGGAAAATGTAACGAATTATATCAATCGTCTCGTAACAGCGATCCGTGGTGTCGGTTTTACAAAACCATTGTATTATAATGTCAGCCAGTCTACTTATTATGGCGATGCGATGGTAAAAGCCAATATCGATGGAGTGAGCTTTCAATGGTATCCTTCAGGACTGGTAGGCGGCGCTGCGATAAAAGATAATTTCCTGCCTAATATCGATAAATACAATACGGTCCCTTATGATACGGTACCGGGATTTAAAAATAAATCCAAGATCGTCTATGAGTTCGATGCAGCAGATGTATTACAATCATGTATGTATCCTGCAATGGCCCGTAGTTTCCGCGAAGCCGGTTTTCAATGGGCTACCCAGTTCGCCTATGACCCGATGGCGCTCGCGTATGCGAATACCGAGTACCAGACACACTATTTAAGTCTGCCGTATACACCGGGCAAGGCAATCAGCCTGCTGATCGCATCGGAAGTATTTCATAAAATGCCGAGACTGAAAAACTATGGTGCGTACCCGGCAGATAGTTCTTTCGATGTATTCAGGGTTAGTTATAAAGAGAACCTGAGCGAAATGAATACCGACCAGAAATTCTATTATTCAAATAATACACAAACAACACCGGTGAACAGCAGCAAGCTGACAAACGTTGCCGGTGTAGGTAATTCACCCGTGGTGCATTACCAGGGATCGGGTGCTTATTTCCTGGACAAAGTGGAAGAGGGCGTATGGAGACTGGAAGTGATGCCCGATGCAGTGCATATAAGAGATCCGTTCGAACGCGCTTCTCCTAAAAAAGAAGTAACAAGGGTTCAGTGGCAAAACAATGCAATGCAGATTAACTTGCCTGATCTTGGTACCGGTTTTTCCATTAAAGGATTGAATGCAGGAAATAGTTATACCGCTACTGCAGGCGCAGATAATTTTCCGATCAACCCCGGTACTTATTTACTGGTAAGAAATGGCAAAACAGCTGCTGCTGCAAAGAGTATGATGAGTGTGATTGGCATGAATGAATTTGTAGCGCCTCAGCCAGTAAGCAAGGACATATTTGTACAACATATTCCTTACATTGATGTAACTGCAGGTAAATCATTTGCACTTACCGCACAGGTAGTAGGAGTAGACACGGGTCGTGTTTCATTGCAACTGACAAGATTGGGAGGCGGGCAACCGCGCACAATCCTGATGACGCGCAAAGCCGCCTGTGAATATTCGGCAGATGTTCCTGCTGATTTATTAACGCCGGGAGTATTGAATTACCGGATCATCGTTCAGCAGGGAAATGACTTTGCCGTATTCCCCGGTAATTTTAAAGAAAATCCATTTGCCTGGGATAATTATACCAATGAGACCTGGAAAACGCTCGTCGTAGGAGAGAATGCCCGGTTGGAATTATACAATCCTGCGAACGATCGCGATGTACGCATCTATTCTTCTGCAAGACGCGGCGGATCACCGGTTACTTATTTACCCGGAGAAAAGCCAGGTGAACTGGTATTGAGACTTGCAGTGAATGAATTATCAGGCGACCATACCTTCGGCTTTCAATATCCATTTGCTAAAAAATTAAAAGGAAGAACAACAGAGCTGCCTGCCTTGAACAAACTCATGATCCGCGCCCGGACAACAGGTACACAGCCGGTAAAGGCGAAGATCACATTGACCAATGCCGATGCCTCTTCGTTTTCTTCTTATATAACATTGAACGGGGATTTTGCCGATATCGAAGTACCATTGAATAATCTTTCGACAGGGTCGTCCTTTTTATTGCCGAGACCTTATCCCGGCTATTTGCCAACAGCGTTCAATGGTGGAGCGGTCGCATCGAATTTCCGTTTACAGGATATTGAAAAGGTTCAGGTAACTATCGGCGATGATATTCCAGCTACCGAATTTAATAAACCCTATAGCCTGGAAGTACAATCGATCTGGTTGCAGAAATAGAAAACTATTTAAGTAATAACAACTAACTAGTATGCTGGTATCAAGAATTATTTTTAATAAAAGTATATCCCGCCGCAGGCGGCCCGTATATCCGTGGCAAAGGTTCCTTTTTAATTCATCTCTTAGCGGGCCACTGTTTCTTGCCATCCTGCTTCTCATCAGTTCTTTTTCTTTTGCTCAAAATCCAAGAAAGCAAACCAACATCGATGAGAACTGGAAATTCCATTTTGGAAATGCGGCAGATCCGGCTAAAGATTTTAATTACAGCACGGCTACTATCTTTTCCAAATCGGGAGGCGCTGCACGTACGGCTATCGATGCAAGATTTGCTGACAGCACCTGGAAGAATATAAACCTGCCGCATGACTGGGTAACCGATCTGCCTTTTGTAAATGCAGGTTTCGAGGTCATGTCGCATGGTTATAAGCCGGTGGGCGGAAATTTTCCCGAAACAAGCATTGGCTGGTACCGTAAACATTTTACCGTTGCTGCTGCCGATTCCGGCGATCGTTTTCAATTGCAGTTCGATGGTATTTTCAGGAATGCGAATATCTGGATCAATGGTTTTTTCCTCGGTAATAACATGAGCGGCTATATCGGCGCTTCCTATGATATCACTGATTTTGTACGATTCGATCGCGACAATGTAATTGTTGTCCGCGTGGATGCTACGCAATACGAAGGCTGGTTCTATGAGGGCGCTGGTATCTATCGCCATGTATGGTTAAATCAGTATGATAATCTTCATATCGCCGATGGCGGCTTGTTTGTATATGCAGATGTACAGGGGAAAAATGCAGTTGTCAATATCGAAACAACGGTAGAGAACCTCAATCCTGCAGCATCGAACTGTACAGTATATACTTATATCACTGACAGCGAAGGACGTTCATTGGGGCGCAGCAAAGAACAACCCCTTTCACTGGCTGTAAATGCCAAAGGAACGATCAAACAAAAACTGACACTGACCAATGCAAAATTATGGTCGCTGGAAGACCCTTATTTGTACAGGGCTGTGGCAGTGATAAAATCAAATGGTAAAATAGTGGATACCATGAAGCATCGCTTTGGTGTGCGCAGTTTCCGCTTTGATGCTACTGAAGGATTTTTTCTGAATGGAAAACATATAAAGATACAGGGCACTAATAATCACCAGGATCATGCCGGTGTAGGAAGTGCGATGCCTGATTATTTACAATACTATCGTGTCAGGTTGTTAAAGGATATGGGATCGAATGCTTATCGCACCAGTCATAATCCGCCGACACCTGAATTGCTTGATGCCTGTGATAGCCTGGGTATGCTGGTGCTCGATGAAAACCGTTTGCTGAACAGTGGCACGGAATACATCAGCCAACTGGAGCGAATGATATTGCGTGACCGTAAT
>CAMLGR010000239.1 GCA_946479615.1 uncultured Bacteroidota bacterium
TTCAACTGTCGCATGCTCATAGGTATTGGGTTTTAGTGGGGTTATTTTAAGGGTTATGAATTACGTTTTGGTTAGGTTAGCCTTTAAAAACACCCGGCACAGATCGTTTTTCCTCAGATATAATTGGACTATTGTTGGACTTTCAGCAAATTACGCTTTTGGGTAATTTGTGCCAAAAATTCTTTTCTTAAACGGAGGATTATTCAATTTATTTTGTATATAGGCGGTTTTTATCCCTTAAATAAGGGGAAAAATAAACCCGATTTTTTTTCGGCACGACCATTTATTATTTATTATTGCAGCCTTAGAAGTGTTACAAATATGAAGATGACCAAACAATTATATACGCTGGAATTCCCGGTTCGGTGTTCCCCGTCCATTTTATACGAGTTCCTTTCCACTCCGGCGGGGCTGGGCGAATGGTTTGCTGATAAGGTTGACGAGCGCGATAATATCTTTTACTTCGGATGGAATGGTTCTTTTGATAAAGCAGAGGTGCTCGAAAGTGAAGTCGATAAATTTATCCGCTTTCACTGGATAGAAGCTCCCAAAGAAGAATACTTTGAATTCCGTATTGAAAAATCAGAAATCACCAGCCAAACTATTTTAGTCGTAAGAGATTTTGCAGAAAAGAAAGATATCAAAGATCAAAGTCTGCTTTGGGGTCATCAGGTAAAAGATCTCTTTCACCGGCTGGGCAACTGATCCCCGCACAACTCCATATACACGGTAAATACTGCTGACAGATTCTCAATGGCATTATCCCACTGATCCAGGTTGATCTTTTTTGACAACTTACAAAAAGGATGATCGGTAATGATGTTTTTAAAACGATCCGCTGTTATCATTTCCAATGAAATGAAATTGCCTTCTTCAAAATCATGGACCCATGGATCTTCATTGATGCAAATAAAGAATTGTTGTTGCTGCAGCAATGGAAAAGCCGCTATGATCCTTTCTTCATATTTCTTTTTATAACTACCGGCCAATTGCAGGGTGCTGCTGAAAAAATGTCCCCACCAGAAAAAGCTACGCACCGCAAAAACATCCTCTTTTGTAAACAAGCGTGGCTGATCAAGTATGAGATATGGCAAACCTTTGTAATTCTCTCCCCTGAATATTTTGGCCCCTGTTTTACTAACCTCTTCCGGCAACCCTCCTGATTCCGCATGTTGCGTTTCCTGCAGCAGGCCCAACAGGTCCATTACCTTTTGCAGGATCCGGTTCTTTGTTAAAATCCAGTCCGATCTCATCAGCAATGCTGCCTCCTCTGGTGAAAGTCTTACTTTTGTCGCATCCATAACTTAAAGATAAGTGTTCAAGAAGTTAGACAAACTCATTATCAAAGCCTTCATCGGGCCTTTTATCGCCACTTTTTTTATTACCCTGCTGGTACTTATCATGCAGTTTTTCTGGCTGTATATCGATGATTTTGTAGGCAAGGGATTGGGCATCGATGTGGTCTTTAAGTTTATCTGGTTCCAGAGTGCTGTACTGGTGCCGCTCGCATTGCCTCTCGCGATCCTGCTTTCTTCCCTGATGACATTTGGAAGCCTGGGTGAAAGTTTTGAACTGGTGGCCATTAAATCGTCCGGTATTTCCCTGCTGCGGTTTATGCGACCCTTATTTATCATCGCCATCTTTGTAAGCGGTATCGCTTTTCTTTTTTCCAATTATGTCATACCGGTCGCTTATCTGAAATCGAGAACCTTACTGTCTGATATTGTCTATGCCAAACCTGCATTCGATCTCAAGGAAGGGGAGTTCTATGATCGTATCAATGGGTTTGCTATCAAGATCGGCCGCAAAGAAGCCAATGATAGTGTGATACGTGATGTGATTGTATTTGAACAACAAACCAACCTGCAGGATAATTTCATTGTTGCGAAAAGCGGCATTATGAAAATATCGGATGATAAGCGTTATCTCGAATTCAATCTGCGGGATGGATGGCGCTATGAAGAACGTGGAGATAATCCCGGCGCCAAAACGGATTTTATCCGGATGGGATTTAAAGAATATAAAAAGAAATTCGATCTCAGTTCTTTCCAGATCACCTGGACACCCGATAGCACTAACAAGAATAATGAACGGGTGTATAGTATGCGGCAATTGAATAAGGCCATCGATTCATTGAAAAAACAAAACAATAACCTGAAGTTCCAGTTGCAAAAGGGTATCTATGATGCGGTGCATTTTATACGATACGCCGATAGCAGTACGGTTAAAAAAACGGTTCCCGATACAGCCTGGAAAAATGCAAAATCACTTTCCGATATATTGCCCGATTCGCTGGAGGATATTGTTTACCAGCGCGCCATCAGCCAGTCGAATAGTATGCTCACAAGCGTATTATCTACCCAGCAAATGCTAAAGGATCAATCAAGGGTATTACGTAAACATAAAATTGAATGGCACCGCAAACTGGTGCTGTCTATGGCCTGTCTTATTTTGTTCCTGATCGGCGCACCATTAGGATCGATTATACGAAAAGGAGGACTGGGTACACCGCTGATTGCCGCGATCAGTTTCTTCATGGTGTTTTATTTTTCAACGACGATGGGTGAGAAATTCGCCAAAGAAAATACATTAACTCCCTGGGCTGGTATGTGGCTGGCCGCATTTATATTGGTTCCGATCGGGATCTTTCTTACCTACAAAGCCATGCGCGATTCGCAATTATTCAATAAAGAATCTTATTACAGGGGCATCAAATCGCTTAAAAAATTTATTGGCCGGAACAAAGAGAAATAGTTTGCAATCACTGAACTGTGGATTTCAAACCTCGCTGATTCCGGTTTCAACAATGTAACTTTACCTTCATTTGAAAACAGCCAACCAGAATCTGAACATTCAAAAATGGGTAGCCGGTATTTCCGTAATACTACTGGTCGTAAAATTCATTGGCTATTATCTTACTCATTCGGTATCTATTCTCACCGATGCTCTTGAAAGTATCGTTAATGTAGCAGCCGGTTTTATTGGTTTGTATAGTTTATATGTTGCGGCAAAACCCCGCGATAAAGATCATCCGTATGGTCATGGTAAGGCAGAATTTTTATCTGCGGCTATCGAAGGCACCATGATCGGTATTGCCGGTGTCGTCATTTTGTATAAAGCCGTTCAACACCTGGTGCATCCTGTCGCCCTGCAGCAACTCGATCTGGGTATATGGCTGGTTGCGATCACGGCTGTTGTCAATTATATAGTAGGTTATTATTGCGTTCGGACAGGAAAGAAAAATAATTCAGCGGCGCTCATCGCAAGCGGGAAACATTTGCAGACCGATACGATCTCCACACTCGGCATCATTACCGGTTTATTGCTGTTATATTTTACAGGATATAAATGGATGGATCCGGCAATAGCGATGTTGTTTGCTGTTTTTATTATCTATACCGGGTATAAAATATTGCGCCGTTCGATTGCCGGTATTATGGATGAGGCCGATGAGAAATTATTAACGGAAATGGTCGCCTATTTAAACAGCAACCGGCGCGATAGCTGGGTGGATCTGCATAATCTCCGCGTGATCAAATATGGAGCTTTTCTTCACCTCGATGCTCACTTTACTGTGCCCTGGTACTTGAATGTGCATGAAGCACATAAAGAAATTGATATCCTGGCGGGTTTGATCAGGGAACGATATGGCGAATCGCTCGAATTATTTGTGCATTCCGATGGTTGTTTACCTTTTCAATGTCATATCTGCTATAAGGCTGATTGCCCGGTCCGACAGCAGGCTTTTGAAAAAACCATCACCTGGACGCTGGAAAATGTGTCGATGAATAAGAAACATGAATAGGGAGTGGTGAATGGGGAGTGGGAATGGAAGATGTCCGCATCCTGCTGGCCATTGGCTATTTCCCAATCCCCTCATAACAACCTTTTCCCCTTTTCCGGGTTATTACAGGAAAATTCCTTTATTTTATTCGTTATTAACTAAGCCAGGAAACAGATCATGCTTTCTAAAAAATCTCAATACGCATTCAAGGCATTGACCTATCTCAGTGAAAAATTCAATGAGGGTCCCGTGCTTATCTCGGAAATTTCGAAAAAGAAGAAAATTCCGCTCAAATTCCTGGAAAATATCCTGCTCGAGCTTAAAAAAGCAGATATCCTTGACAGTAAAA
>CAMLGR010000240.1 GCA_946479615.1 uncultured Bacteroidota bacterium
GAAAAACACAAGGAAGCCCGCGGATTCTTATTTGATGGATTTCCCCGCACCGTGGCACAGGCCGTAGCGCTTGATAAATTGCTGGAACTGAAAAAGACAGAGATCACTTCTGTACTGGCCCTCGATGTGAGCGAGGAAGAACTCGTAAAAAGACTGCTGAACCGTGGCAAGACCAGCGGTCGCACCGATGACAGTGATGAAGCCGTGATCAGGAAACGGTTTGCTGTCTATTCCAACGAGACCAGCCCGGTGGCCGAGCATTACAAAAAGACCAGGAAATTTTACAATATCAAAGGCGAAGGAACTGTAGATGATATTTTTAATTCGCTGAGTGATTCGATCGAGAAAAGGATGAAAAAGGTGCTCTGAAAACTTTTCCTGCTGCCACCTGTTAAACGATTTCCGGAAAAGTAAGCTGACCTGTTTTCACTGGACGATTGTCAAGGCTGTTATATGAGTTTTGAAAAAGAAAACTTTCTCCGCACCAAGCTGGTGCGGTACCTGCAACAGTTGGACCCAGCCACACCACCACGCTGGGGTAAAATGAGTGTGCAAAACATGATAGAGCATTTTGGTGGTGATGCAGTACGGAATGCAAGCGGCCGCCTGAAGATCGATACGATTATTACTCCTCCCGAAAATTTACCGAAGATGAGGGATTTCATGATGAGTGATAAGCCCTTTAAAGAAAATACCATGAACCCGCTCCTGAAAGAAGAGCCGGCTCCTTTACGGTATAAAACAGTACAAGGCGCCATAGGCGCCCTGCATCAGGAATTAATTTATTTTTTTGAAGCATTTGAAAAAAACCCTGCACTGATCACCCGCAATCCTTTTTTCGGCGATCTTACTTTCGAACAGAATGTACAGTTATTGCACAAACACGCGATCCATCACCTCAAACAATTCGGCGTAGAACCGCTTACAGTTTAAAAGTCTTTCTTCAGTACAGAATCGGCACTCTTCAGGCTGTTCAGTATCTCTTCTTTTACTTTCGATACTTTTTCTTTCTGAACTTCTAAATAACCCAATCTCTCTGCCACATTATTCGTTGCCGAATCGATATTGAATTCTTTCATCCATCCATCCATAGATGCTTCAGCATTTTTCAGATCAACGAGGAGATTATCCAGTTTGGTTTTATAAGGCGCTGATAGTTGTTGCACTTTGGCAGGTAATTTACCAATGGAATCGATCAGCCGTGTCACTTCCTGTTCAGCTTTTGTCAGCCTTCCCATTTTGCCCATTCCCACATCATGGCCATCCATGACTTCATCATACAAGGTATCGGCTTTTGTACGGGTTGGTTTTTTCTCTTCTGCAGAATTGTTGCAGGCAACTGCCAGCATGAGTACTGCGATCAGCGGTAAGAATATTTTTTTCATAAATAAATTTATCAATATCAATGATGTTCTTCTTTACTGCATTTTTCCATGACTTCGTGAAATACATCATGCAAGGTCGATAATTTGGTAGTTAAGTCTTTGTCGGATGCATTGGCCTTGACCATTTTATTAATTTCCTTGGCACCTTTTACCAATTTTTGCAAACTGTTTTTTACAGCTGCTTTATCATAACCGGCAGGAGCAGTCGATTTCTGCCAGGCGGCTGCTTTGTTGGCCAGCTCTTCACTCCGGGTGCGTATTGGTTCCAGTTTACCTTCTTCAGCAGGATGGAATGTCGCCGCCATTATACCATGGAAATCGTCCATTTCCGGCCATTTGGCTTTTGTTGTTTGAGAAAAGCCTGCGAATGAAAAAGCACAGACCAGGAAAGCAATGGAAATAAATTTTTTCATGCATGTGAATTTAGATGCCAAAGATAAGGAGGACCGCAGAGAAAGAGGCATATTCAAAAACACCTTGTAAGGATCATTTCAACTAATTTCGTTTGCTGATTAACAGATTGCTGTATGACAAAACTGGAGAATTATATTACCGGGAGCTGGATCACCGGGGATGGCGAAGGACAAACTTTATATAACGCTGTTACCGGCGCACCCATCGGAGCCGCTTCTACCAAAGGACTTGATTTCAATGCTATTCTTGCCTATGCCCGTGAAACAGGAAACCCTGCTTTGCGGAAAATGACCTTTCATGAACGCGGTAATATGCTCAAAGCACTGGCGCTTTATCTCCGGAATCATTTGGAAAAATTTTATTCGATCAGTTACCAGACAGGCGCTACCAAAGCCGATAGCTGGGTTGATATTGAAGGTGGAATTGGTAATCTTTTTGCCAATGCTTCTTTGCGGCGCAAGTTTCCCGATGAAAGTTTTTGTCTTGATGGCGAAAGTCATAATCTCGGCAAGGCTAATACATTTATGGCTACGCATATCCTGGTACCCAAGGAAGGAGTGGCCGTTCATATCAATGCCTTTAATTTTCCCGTATGGGGAATGCTGGAAAAAATAGCCGTGAACTTATTGGCCGGTGTACCTGCTGTTGTAAAGCCAGCTACTGTCACCAGTTATCTGACCGAAGCGGTAGTAAAAGAGATCATCGCTTCAAAGATATTACCCCAAGGAGCTTTGCAATTACTATGCGGTGCTGCCGGCGATCTGCTCGATCATGTTACTTCACAGGATGTCGTAACATTTACCGGTTCCAAATCAACCGGCCTGATGCTGAAGTCGCATCAGCGGATATTGACAGAAAGCGTTCCGTTCAATATGGAAGCCGATTCATTGAATTGTATCGTATTGGGAGAAGATGTGGCACCCGGTAAACCCGAATGGGATATTTTCATAAAAGAAGTCAGGAAAGAAATGACAACAAAGGCCGGGCAAAAATGCACGGCTATCCGCCGGATCTTTGTTCCGGAAAATAAAATGGAAGAGGTATGGAAAGCGATCGCCATTTCCTTATCGCAAACTACCATCGGTAATCCATTGAATGAAAAAGTAAGAATGGGTTCTCTGGCCGGTCAGCAACAACTGAAGGAAGTAAAGACACAGGTGAGTAAACTATTGGCTTCTTCGCAAATCGTATACGGCAGCCTGGATAGTGTGGAAGTGATCGATGCCGATGCGGCGAAAGGCGCTTTTATGTCGCCTGTATTATTGATGAATGATAAACCTTTCGCTTCTTCCGAAGTGCACGAGGTGGAAGCCTTTGGCCCGGTGAGCACGATCATGCCATATAAAAACATGGATGAAGCTATTGCCTTAAGTAAAAAAGGAAAAGGAAGCTTATGCAGTTCTGTGGTGACAGCCGACGATAAGCTCGCCAAACAATATGTATTGGGCGCAGCCACACATCATGGACGGATACTCGTGCTCAATGCCGATTGCGCGAAAGAAAGTACAGGGCATGGCTCCCCCTTGCCATTATTGGTACATGGTGGTCCGGGTCGTGCAGGAGGTG
Source organism: uncultured Bacteroidota bacterium (assembly GCA_946479615.1). The sequence continues at coordinate 3,366 of CAMLGR010000240.1, forward strand.
GCGAAGAAATGGGCGGTATACGTGGCGTTAAACATTACATGCAGCGGGTAGCAGTGCAGGGATCTCCGACAACAATCACTGCGATCACCAATATTTACCAACCACACGCGAAAGGAAAAGATCCCGGCCAGCATCCGTTTAAAAAATACTTTGAAGAATTGGTGATCGGCGACCAGTTGATCACCGATAAAAGACTGATCACTTCAGCAGATATTGACCGGTTTGCCGATCTTAGCGGCGATCATTTTTATGCGCATATTAAAACGACCGATTTTGCAGGAACCATGTTTGAACAACAGGTGGCGCATGGTTATTTTATTATGAGCGCTGCAGCAGGTTTATTCGTGGATAGTTATGAGAAAAATCCTGTACTGCTGAATTACGGGATCGATGAATTACGGTTTACCAAACCTGTTTACCCGGGTGCAGAGATCTATATCCGGTTTACCTGTAAAGAAAAATTACCACAGGACCCGAAAGATGAAAATGATATTCCAAAAGGTATTGTGAAATGGCTGGTAGAGATACTGGACGGAACGGACGAGCCGGTTGTAGGAGTGGCGACGATATTAACCATGGTGAAAAGAAAGTGAGCAGTCAAGGTGTGCAGCAGATAAACTTTTATAAAACAATAAAGATTTAAATCAGGGATATGATTACAGAAGTTAAAGATGGATATATAAAATCGGAACTTCACAAGGGTATTACTACGATCGAGTTCTTTCATCCGCAGAGCAATTCGATGCCGGGTAAATTACTGGAGGAACT
>CAMLGR010000241.1 GCA_946479615.1 uncultured Bacteroidota bacterium
TATACCATTACACTCAAAGGATGGAACACCATAACGCTGGACAATGTACTGATCGGTGAAGTATGGCTTTGTTCCGGTCAATCCAATATGGAATGGAGTGGCGACAATGGTGATCCGCGCACGATCAATGAATTGCCCAAAAACCTGAATAGCAATATCCGCTTGTTTCATGTTCCGCGTACAACTTCGGCTTACCCGCAGGATAACTGCGATGCCAAATGGCAGGTATGCGATCCGGAAACTGTGAAATGGTTTAGTATTGTCGGCTACCTTTTTGGCAACAAACTGCAACGCGATCTGAATGTTCCGATCGGTCTGATCGAATCGGCCTGGGGCGGTACTCCTGTTGAAACATTTACGCCCGCTTCTGTTATTGAAAGCGATCCGGCGATGAAAGAAGCCGCTTCGAAATTGCAGCTTACTCCGTGGGGACCATATAAACCAGGTCTTATTTATAATGGCATGATAGCGCCCATCACCAACGTTGAAATTGCCGGTGCTATCTGGTACCAGGGCGAGGCGAATGTGGGCATACCAGCTACTTACAGCAAGACACTGACCAGTATGATCGCCGCCTGGCGCGGCGCCTGGCAAAAGAATTTTCCTTTTTACCTGGTACAGATCGCACCCTATACCTATGGCGCTACTTACCAGGGCGCTTTATTGATGGAACAACAGGCTAAAACCACTTCGTATACCAATACGGATATGGTAGTAATAACCGACCTGGTGGACAATATAAAAGATATCCATCCTAAAAATAAATATGATGTGGCATTGCGGCTGGCGAATATGGCACTGGCAGAGACTTACCAGCAAAACAAAGGCGTGTATAAAAGCCCTGTCTATAAAAAGATGGAGATCGCGAAGAACAAAGTGACTTTGTTCTTCGATAACGCACCCACTGGTTTTATGACCAAAGGCAATGCAAAAGCCACTGAATTCCTGGTGGCGGGAGAGGATAAGGTATTTCAGCCGGCAGATGTGAAGATTGAGAACGACAGGATCATTGTGTCAAGCAAACTGGTACCAAACCCGGTAGCAGTACGGTTTGCATTCAGCAATACAGCTATGTCAAACCTCTTTAATAAGGAAGGGTTGCCGGTAACGCCTTTCCGTACAGATAACTGGGAAGTGAACATGGTAGCAGTACCCTGATCCCTCCGCGACCCTCTGTGGCCCTCTGCGTATAACTTTATAAGAGAGATTCGGAATAAGGCTTTAATCAGAAACCTTACTCCTGGAGTTAGACACAGAGGGCCACAGAGGAGACACAGAGTTACACGGAGCAGAAATATATAAATTAATACACATTGATCTGTATCAAAATGATATTTCCCGGAAAGATGACATTGATTTAACGCTCATCCAACTAAATAAAAAAGTTTTTGCCGCTTTATTGTCGTATCTTTGCACAGTCAATTTGAGTTACACAGATTCTTGTAAGTGAATGATCTTTTCTGCTACGCATTCTCTGCTAATAGTTAGTCTTCTTTACGCTGCGTTTTTCTCAAGTATTTATTTTACACTTAATTTTTTTTAATGAACATTTACGTTTCAAACTTAAGCTTCGCCGTTCAGGATGAAGATTTAAAAGAATTTTTCACTGAATACGGAGAAGTTTCTTCTGCTAAAGTGATCATGGACAAATACACAAACCGCAGCAAAGGCTTTGGTTTCGTGGAAATGCCGGATGATGCAGCTGCACAGAAAGCAATTGCTGAACTGGATGGTGGAATGGTTGATGGTCGTGCTATCAAAGTAATGGTAGCAAAACCAAAAGAAGAAAGAAAGCCTAACAACAACAGGCCTTCTTATTCAAACAGCCGCTGGTAGTAGGTAGTACTAAAACAGCAACCTTGTTTTATAAGAAAAAGACAGCCATGGCTGTCTTTTTGTGTTAAATACCTGAGCATTGATATTGAATATTCAATGTTCAGGTTATCTTTCCAGGCATAAAAAAGTCCCTTGCGCTTCTCAGCACCGGGACTAATACGTTTATATAGTTAGCTTACGCTCTTTGTTTGGCCGGACTTTTCTTCTTGCTTTTCTTCAATGCCGATTCGATAGCAGCACTAAGATTGGCAAAAGTAGGTTTGCCGACAAAACGCTCATCATTAATGAAGAACGCAGGCAATTCTTTTGCATTCACACCACGATCGATACCTTCTTTCAGATCATCCTGCACCTGCCAGCCATATACGCCGTTTACCAGGTCATCCAGGAATTTCTTATTGCTTACACCTGCTTCTTTGGAATGCAGTTTCAGACTGGTAGTACCCAGGCTGCGCCTGTTGTTGAACAGGATATTATGCATTTCCCAGAATTTACCTTCCTGGGCGGCAGCTACTGCGGCTTCTCCGGCTTTCATGCTGCGCTGATGGATCAGCGTCAACGGGAAATGACGGAAATTAAACCGGATCTTTCCTTCATATTCTTCAAGCAATTGCTTGACTACTTCGTTCGCTTTCGCGCAATCTTCATTTTCATATTCACCAAATTCCATCAACGTCACAGGGGCGTCTTTTTTTCCTACAAAAATTTCTTTCGGTTCAATGATAATTTCGACCTCTTTTTTAAATGCCATTTTAAGTCTCCTTTTTTTAGTGCCCCGCCTGGGCCAGGGCCTGAATCATCTATATAACAAATTCCAGGCTGTTTAGTTGTTATTTGCCTCCTGCAAGTCGCTTTTTACCCCTCGCAGGCGGCTGAAGGTAATGCTTTTTTATACCCGCAATATGACCGTAAAAGCTAATTTTATAAACGGTCTATCCCCAACCTGAAAACCAAATAGTTACAGGCAATAATCATGCAAAAAATGTAAGGATTTTTAACAGGGGATTCTACGAAAAGCCTGATTGGGCAAGGATTTCAGTGAATCGCTGGCAGTTGACACCCGGGCTGTAGCTGGCAGCGGTCCATTTCAACTTTCTGTTTCACCAGGGGCCTGGCTTGCCCGAACCAGGTCCGACTGAAACCCGGATGAGACCCTATCATTTTCCTCCCCGGAGTGTTGCCCGCGTTTCCCGTCTACCCCAACGAATCTCCCCAATCCCGGACATCAGGGGAGCAGCAGCAAGACTGGCCTTACAATAAAAAACACCGGCTCATTGCCGGTGCTTTTTCTGTTCGTAGCACAAGTCCAAATCTTAGTTCAGTTTATTCACTACCACGTCTTCAATCACACGTGAGTTCTGATTGATAGCGAATACAACTGTTTTGTCAGTCTTCTTTCCGATGATTTCCATTTGCAGGTCTACAGTTCCTAATTCTTCTGTGTTCAGAAGAAACTTCTTGGAACCGATCCCACCTTTTACATTTTCTCTATAAAGAATAGTTCCATATTCGTCACGGATCACTACAGTGAACTCGCTTTCTGCTGCATTGGCAAAGTTCAGTTCGAAAAGGGGTTGATTCTTGAATTTACCAAGATACTTCAGTTCTACAGGGATCACATTCTTGCCATCATTAGCAAGAGCAGCAGAAGTAAAACCTAAGGTTAAGACCGCTGCAAAAGCAACGGCGACGAGGCGGGTGTTGATTGATGTTTTCATAATTTAATTTGTTTGAGGGTTAATAGTTATTTATTTAGAGATACACATAGTTCATGGTTCGCAAAAGCGTTCATCAATTGACAAGTAATGATTATTTATCAGGGGCAATCGGGTACAAGCAATGGATTAGGCAGATCTGAAGAAACAATCTCTGTAATTTGGCAAGAGAGCCTGTGTTTGTTCCTTTCTGATGCAAATGTATACCGGGAAAAAGGCGTTGACAAACCAATTTACCTGCTGTTTGGGACTGTCAACCGGCCCTATTTAATAGTCAACATGCTGATTATAAATATATTGGGGGTTCAAATCTACTGATAGCCAACGTGATTCCAGGAGGGGGAATGGTGAGTAGTGAATGGTCAATGGTGAATAGCCAGTACCCTGTCGAAATTTATTATTCATAATTCAACGCTCAACATTGATTATTCACCATTGCCTATTGACCATTCAC
>CAMLGR010000242.1 GCA_946479615.1 uncultured Bacteroidota bacterium
CCTTATCTTTGCGCAAAATTTCAGGAACCGTATGATGTTCGGACGCGTCAAATCCTTATTGGTAGCGGTTTTTAGCCTTTTTACCCTGTGTTTTTCCTACACAGCTTTTGCTCAGCACGAGCCGGAGCATACAGAGGAAGGCGGTAAGAAGAAATTCAACGCTTCAGAAGTCATTTTCGGACACGTATTGAATGGTCATGAGTTCCATTTTTTTGGAGTTTCTATCCCCCTGCCGGTGATCGTATATTCCAAAGACAAGGGTGTTTCCGCCTTTATGTCCTCGGCCTTTCACCACGGCCATGAAAGTCATGACGGATATGTCATCCTGACCAAGGAAAGCATTGCTGAATACAAGCTCGACCCTAAAAAATACCACGAAGAAGATATTCTGGCTTTAGGCGCTGACGACCAACCCGATACATCTGTAAAAGTGTATGATTTCTCCCTGACACGCAATGTCGTACAGATGTTCCTGGCCCTGATTATTTTCACTTGGCTGATGATCCGCATCGCTAACCGGTATAAAAAGGGAGTAGGTGTCACCTCGGCCCCGAAAGGGTCCCAAAGCCTGATGGAGCCGGTCATTACTTTTGTGCGTGACGAAGTAGCCAGGCCCAACCTGCGTGAGAAATCCGATAAATATCTCCCTTATTTACTGACCGTTTTCTTTTTCATCCTCATCAATAACCTGTTCGGGCTGATCCCCGGAAGCGCCAATGTTACGGGCAATATCGCTTTTACAGTTATATTAGGTGTAATATCATTTGTGGTGATCCTGGCCAGTTCCAATAAACATTATTGGGGTCACATTTTTAACCCGCCAGGCGTACCATTGGGTGTTAAGTTCATCCTGGTACCGGTTGAGTTCCTGAGCGTATTTATCAAGCCCTTTGCCCTGATCATTCGTCTTTTTGCCAATATGGTGGCGGGTCACATTATCATTATCTGCCTGATTTCGCTGATATTCATTTTTAGTGAACTAAATGTGTATGCCGGATGGGGCGCTTCCCCGCTGGCAGTAGGATTTACCATATTTATTTATTTCATAGAAATACTGGTTGCTTTTATACAGGCGTTCATCTTTGCGATGCTGACAGCGGTATTTATCGGCCAGGCGTTTGAAGGCGGGCATCATGATACAGACGGACATGATGATGCCGTAGTTATTTAGGATCGTTTTATTAATTATAAAATCTAGGAAACATGGATTTGTTGAATTTAGTTTTATTAGAAGCTACTGCGAATGCAGGTGGTGCTATTGGTGCAGGTCTTGCTGCCATCGGCGCCGGCATTGGTATCGGCCAGATCGGTAAAGGCGCTGTAGAAGCGATTGCCCGTCAACCCGAAGCATCCAATGACATCCGTAGTAACATGATCCTGACTGCTGCCCTTGTAGAAGGTGCGGCGCTGTTCGCGATCATCGTAGGCTTCCTTGCTATGGTATTATAAGTATACCTGGCAGTAAAAAATTACTGCATCCAAAGCACAGGGCGGAGGATGCGGTTTTTTAATTTTGACTTTAAAATTTTAGATAGATGAAATTACTCGATCCCGAATTTGGGTTACTTGTCTGGACCTTACTGGCGTTCCTGGTCGTATTTTTTATCCTTGCGAAAAAAGCATGGCCCGCTATCATGAAAGGATTGCGTGACCGTGAGAATACTATCTCCGGTTCACTGGCAACTGCTGAAAGAGTAAAAGCTGAAATGGCGCAATTGAAAAGTGAGAATGAAGCCTTACTCGCAAGCGCCCGTGAAGAAAGAGCCCAGTTGCTGAAAGAAGCCAGGGAAACAAAAGATAAGATCATCAACGAAGCCAAAGAGCAGGCAAAAACTGAAGCCAACAAGATCATTGTAGAAGCACAGGCTGCGATCAACTCGCAGAAAATGGCGGCTCTTACTGAAGTCAAGAACCAGGTAGGAAAGCTGGTGATCGAGGTCAGCGAAAAGATCCTGAGAAAAGAGCTGGGCAACAAAGACGCCCAGGAAGCTCATATCAAAGGATTGGTTGATGAAGTAAAACTGAATTAATTTGAAGATTTGAAGATTCAGAGATGCGCTGATAAGCATTTCCAAATCATCAAATCGGCACATTTCCAAATTTGAATATGCCGAATCCCCGTTTAGCATCGCGTTACGCAAAATCACTGATTGACCTTGCCAAAGAGAAAGGCCAGTTGGAAGAAGTGTATGCAGATATACAATGGCTACAACAGGTTTGCAAGACGAACAAAGACTTTGTCAACCTGTTGCGCAGTCCTATCATTAAAGGCGATACCAAGAAGAAGATACTCAATGCCGTTACCAAAGGAAAACTCACTGCTATAACAGAAGGATTCAACACATTGCTGATAGCCAAAGGAAGGGAAAGCAATCTTCCCGAGATCGTTACCGCATTTATCAGCCAGTATAAAACACTGAAAAATATTCATACGCTGAAATTGACGACCGCCGCTCCTGTAAGCGACAGTGTAAAAAATGCGATTATCGAACAGGTAAAGAAATCGGGTGGATTCGAGCATGTGGAACTGGAGACAGCTGTTGATGCGGACATTATCGGTGGATTTGTATTGCAGGTGGGCGATAAACTGGTGGATGCAAGTATTGCGTATGACCTGAAAGCCATCGCAAGACAATTCGAGAACAATGACTTTTTGTATAAAATCAGGTAATTAAGAACAAAATATATAATCAAAGTATATGGCAGAAATTAAACCGGATGAAATAAGTGCGATACTGCGCCAGCAGTTGAGCAATTTTAACGCCAGCGCCGATTTGGAAGAAGTAGGAACGGTGTTACAGGTAGGTGATGGTATTGCCCGCGTGTATGGATTGGGCAATGTACGTTATGGTGAACTAGTAGAATTTGAAAGTGGTGTTCGTGCAATCGCATTGAACCTGGAAGAAGATAATGTGGGTGTGGTATTGATGGGTGAAACAGGTAATATCCAGGAAGGCGCCAAAGTACGCCGTACCGGCCAGATCGCTTCTATCAAAGTAGGAGAAGGAATGCTGGGCCGCGTAGTAAATACATTAGGCGAGGCGATCGATGGAAAAGGCCCCATCAAAGGCGAATTGTATGAAATGCCTTTGGAAAGAAAAGCACCCGGTGTAATCTTTCGTGAGCCGGTAAAAGAACCGCTGCAAACAGGTATCAAAGCGATCGATGCGATGATCCCGATCGGCCGCGGACAACGTGAGCTGGTCATCGGTGACAGGCAAACGGGTAAAACCGCTATCTGTATCGATACGATCATCAACCAGAAAGAATTTTTCGATGCAGGTAAACCTGTGTATTGTATATATGTGGCGATTGGTCAGAAAGCATCTACCATTGCGGGCGTAATGAAAACATTACAGGATGCAGGCGCTATGGATTATACCATTATCGTAGCTGCTTCTGCTTCCAATCCTGCACCGTTGCAATTCTATGCACCATTTGCCGGCGCAGCGATCGGTGAGTTCTTCAGGGATACCGGACGCCCTGCGCTGATCATTTATGATGATCTGTCAAAACAAGCGGTAGCTTATCGTGAAGTTTCTTTGTTGCTTCGTCGTCCTCCGGGTCGTGAGGCTTACCCTGGAGACGTATTCTACCTGCACAGCCGTTTGCTGGAAAGAGCTGCCAAAGTTATTTCCAATGACGAGATCGCAAAGACAATGAATGATCTTCCCGATTCGATCAAACACCTGGTAAAAGGCGGCGGTAGCTTAACGGCCTTACCGATCATCGAAACACAGGCGGGTGACGTATCTGCTTATATCCCTACCAACGTGATCTCGATCACTGACGGACAGATCTTCCTGGAATCGAATCTCTTCCTTTCCGGTATCCGTCCTGCGATCAACGTAGGTATCTCTGTAAGCCGTGTGGGTGGTAACGCACAGATCAAATCCATGAAGAAAGTAGCCGGTA
>CAMLGR010000243.1 GCA_946479615.1 uncultured Bacteroidota bacterium
TGCAGATAGTGTACTGTAATTGCCTGTCGTAATTTTTACCACATAGGCACATAGGGACATAGGTTTCGCATAGCATTGAATATATAACAGCCTGACTAGCAGGAATGTGAAATTCCCAGGGAGTTTTAAGTCCAGGCTGATTCGTATTTGCGTCAATATTTCCTTATCTTTTTAAAGTCAACTATTCATCACTTCAAAAATAGTATGTATGCGACCAAACCGATTGTTTGTCATTCTTGCTGCAACCATCATTTCTGCAGCAATGATCTCCTGTAATCAAACAGCGCAATCACCGGCGACTGCTGCTGCCAAAAATGTGGATTCTGCGAAGGCGGCATTGGCAACAAGCTTTTATCCTTTGCTTGAAAAAGGTGACTGGGCGGGTATTGAAAAAATCACGGCTTCTGATTTCACCGATCATAATGCCTGGGTTCCTGCAGCCGGCGTCCGGGGACGTGATACATTGATACAGGCATTGAAAAGCATGAAAGAAGGGTTCCCTGATATGAAATATGAAATTCTGAATACAGCGGTAGACGGAGATATGGTATTTGTACATTATCATTTTACCGGCTCCAACAACGGTCCGCTGATGGGAATGCCCGCTACCAATAAAAAAGTAGATTATACCGGTGTGGATCTTATAAAAGTCTCTGACAGCACAGTTACCGCCCATTGGGATTATGGTGACAATGTTACGTATATGAAGCAGATGGGACTGATGCAGTGATGGTTTTAGGTGTTAGGTGTGATGATAAAAGTAATCAGCGATTATTTTATTATAAAGGTTTTACGGGGGCGTTCGCCGCGTGAAACCTTTTTTATTATAAAGTCTTCCTCACCTAAAATCTACCACCTAATCTTATCTTCGCTTTCTATGAGAAAATTATTTCTTCTTTTTTTCCTCGCTTTTGTTTCCTTCCATTGTACGGATACGTCTACAACTACGAAACAGGATTATTTTAACCTGGAAGAAGGTGCTGTAAAAGCAGGCGGCGTACGATTGATTCCTGTACAAACTCCTGCTGGTACGTTCAGGGTATGGACCAAACGATTTGGTAATAACCCACGCATTAAAGTATTGTTACTGCATGGCGGACCTGCCATGACGCATGAATACATGGAATGCTTTGAAAGTTTTTTCCCTGAACAGGGAATAGAGTTCTATGAATATGATCAATTGGGATCTTATTACAGTGACCAGCCAAAAGACAGCAGTCTTTGGACGACCGCCCGGTTTGTTGAAGAAGTAGAACAAGTGAGAAAAGGACTGGGACTTAACAAGGATAATTTTTATTTACTGGGTAATTCCTGGGGTGGTATCCTCGCTATGGAGTATGCTCTTAAATACCAGGCCAACCTGAAAGGATTGCTGGTTTGTAATATGGTTGCCAGTTGTCCTGAATATGGCAAATATGCGCAGGATATGCTGGCCAGACAAATGGACCCGGCAGTATTGGCAGAAATAAAAGCACTGGAAGCAAAGGGTGATTTCAATAACCCGCGCTATATGGAATTGCTGGTACCGAATTTTTATAAACAGCATATCTGCCGCCTGGAAGAATGGCCGGATGCAGTAAACAGGGCGCTGAAACATGTCAATGGGGATATTTATACGATGATGCAGGGACCTTCCGAATTCGGGATCGCGGGCCGGCTCGCTAACTGGGATATAAAAAACAGGTTGAAGGAACTAACTATTCCCACCCTGATGGTAGGCGCGAAGTATGATACGATGGATCCGAAAGCGATGGAAGAACAAAGTAAACTGGTAAAACACGGGCGATTTTTATTTTGTCCGAATGGTAGTCACCTGGCGATGTGGGATGACCAGGAGGTGTTCATGAACGGAGTTTTACGATTTATCAGTGATGTAGATCAAGGAAAATTTTAACCGGCTGAATAAATCCTGCTTTAAATCCTTGCTCTTAGTAGATTTACGTATAAATACTTATCCACGAGATTTTCAGATTCTTTGTTGGTAAACATTTTTATATTATGTTTACTCTTTATTTCAACCAAAACCTGTATACGTAACACCTATCTACGATATACAGTCAGCGCTAAAAGCTGAAAATATAATATCCTTCCGAAGCTGCAGTAAATAAATATCCTCCAAAGAACACACGGAAAGAGCACCTCTGATTTTTATTCATTTTTTAAACCATCGCAATTCGTCATGGCACGAAATCTATCGTCATGCAGGAAACAACTGTTTTGTTTTTTCTTTGCTATACTGTCATTCGCATTTTCTTACGGCCAAAACCCTATCGTAACAGAGAATGCGTTAACAGGAAACCCCTCTTCAGAATGGCAGATCAATGGTGCAGGGGATCTTTCCCTGCAGGGATTTGCTACTGATATCAGTGTTAATAAAGGATCGAGGATTAACTTCAAGATCAATACCAGTACAGTATTTACCTATACTGTCAAAATATACCGCCTTGGATATTACCAGGGAAATGGAGCGAGGCTTATCACTACGCTTCCTACTGTTACAGGTACGGTGCAGCCAGCCCCGATATCAGATACACAAACAGGATTGGTTGATTGCGGCAACTGGTCGGTATCCACCGGCTGGGATGTTCCGTCTACTGCCGTGTCCGGGTATTATATCGCCTTGCTGACAAGAACCAGTAATCCCAACGTAGCCAGTCATATCGTATTCATTGTACGCGATGATGCAAGCACATCAGATATCCTGTTCCAGGCTTCGGACGCTACCTGGCAGGCGTATAATAACTATGGTGGTAATAGTTTGTATGTAGGTGCGACCAGTTTCCCTTCCGGTCATGCTGCCAAAGTGAGTTATAACCGTCCTTTTGTTACGCGTAATGGCGGCGGCGGCGGTGATGCCATGGAAGATTTCATATTCAATGCAGAATACCCGATGATCCGTTTTATGGAGCGCAACGGGTATAATATTACTTATTTCACGAATGTGGATGCTGCCCGCCGCGGTAACCTCATACTCAACCACAAAGTATTTATGTCCGTGGGCCATGATGAATACTGGTCGGCAGAACAACGTACAAATGTGGAAGCAGCCCGCAATGCAGGGGTGCATCTTGCTTTTTTCAGTGGTAATGAAGTGTATTGGAAAACAAGATGGGAAAACAGTACCGATGGTTCCAATACTTCCTATCGTACACTGGTTTGTTATAAAGAAGGAACACTTGGAGAAGCTGTTTGCGGAAGCAAATGCGATCCCAATGTAGCCTGGACCGGTTTATGGAGAGACGGATGTTCTGCTACCGGTGGCGGTGCCTGCAAACCTGAAAATGCATTGACAGGACAGATCAGTTGGGACGGAACTACTGCTGCCATAACAGTGCCGGCAGCCTATAAAAGTTACCGGTTATGGAGAAATACCGCCGTCGCCAATCTTACCGGTTCACAGGTAGCCACCTTTACCGCTGGCACATTAGGATATGAGTGGGATTGGGAACAATACCCGAATAGTTATCCTTCCGGTCGTATGACTTTATCGAGCACGACAGCGAATGGACATACACATAAATTATCATTATACCGCCATACAAGTGGCGCATTGGTATTTGGTGCAGGAACAGTACAATGGTCATGGGGACTGGATAGTCAGCATGATCGCGGCAATGCAGCGGAAACACCGGCCATGCAACAGGCGACGATAAATTTATTTGCGGACATGGGTGTTCAACCTGGTTCGCGGATGTCAACACTGGTAGCAGCTACTGCTTCTACTGATAATACGGCTCCCACACCGGTGATGACGTCGCCAGCCAATGGTGCTACGATCGCAGCAGGTACTACTGTTACGATCAGTGGTACTGCCACCGATGCAGGTGGTGGTATTGTGGCAGGAATTGAAGTATCGG
>CAMLGR010000244.1 GCA_946479615.1 uncultured Bacteroidota bacterium
TATCGATACCACAGATATCGAGACCAATGATCCGCGCAATACGTTCACACATAAAAATATTCGCCGGATGCACTTCGTCCGTTACATCGGTAGAAGTGCCACCGGTAGAAAGATTAGCCGTCGGTTTTAATAGCACCAGTTCGTCTTTGGCAGGAACGGTATCGAGCGTATACCCCAATTCATCGAGCATCTTTTGTGTAAATTGATCGATGGTGATCTGCGTCAGCACTTTCTCATGTCCATACCCCCGGCGAGGATCTTTATTCGTTGCATCGATCAATGTTTGAATCGTACTCTTTCCATCACCTATCACCGAAGCAGGTGTACGCAATGCCGCACAAATAAATTTATAGTTGATCACGAGACAACGGAAATCAACTCCTTTGATGAATTTCTCAACGATCACGCTACGGCTGAATGCTTTCGCTGCTTCAAATGCCTTGACAGCCTGCTCCCAGGAAGTGATATTGGTCGTATTGCCTTTTCCATGATTGCCATCGATGGGTTTTATCACAAGCGGATAATTGAACCGTTCTACAGCATCCTTCAATCCTTCTTCCGTACGTACCACGGTACCTTTCGGCACGGGTATTTCAGCTGCTTCCAGCAAGGTTTTCGTTTCTTCTTTATCGCAAGCAATATCCACGGCGATATTCGAAGTGGTGGAAGCAATAGTGGCGCGTATTCTTTTTTGATTAACGCCATAACCTAACTGCACCAGGCTTTGTTTGTTTAAGCGGATGAAGGGAATGCCTCTTTTAGCAGCTTCTTCTACAATACAACCGGTAGAAGGACCGAGCCGGGTATCTTCCCGGATCTCGCGCATCTGCTGGATATCGGGTTGCAGATCATACGGAGTATCATTGATCAGCGCTTCCGCGATACGAAAAGCAGCTTTTGCTGCATACACTCCTGCATCCTCTTCCATATAATCGAATACGACATGGTATACGCCTTCCCGTTCGCCCGTACTACGGGTGCGTCCAAATCCGCAATCCATCCCGGCCAGGGTCTGTAATTCAAGAGCGATATGTTCGATCACATGACCCATCCAGGTGCCCTCGCTGACACGGCTGAAAAATCCGCCGGCTACGCCTTCGCTGCAACGATGCTCATATAAAGAAGGTAATAATTTTTCCAGCCGTTCGCGGAAACCACCAATAGTATTGGTGGGACGCTGTTCCATCTCCTCCAGGTCCAGCTTCATTTGTATGAGTTTTGGACGACGGACGCTCCAGTAATTGGGTCCTCTCAGCACTTTTATTTCCAGGATGCGCATAAACAGTTGTTTTTTTTCAATTTAAGCCATTTTAGGGATTTAGAAATAAGGAATAAGAAATAAGGAAGTAGCTTAACTTAAGCTGTTACTTTCTCATTTCTAAGTCCTTATTTCTTATTCCTTATTTTCTAAGATTATTCCTATATTTCCCCTATCACTTACATCAATTACTGTTTATGAGAAAAACTACCTGCCTTTTATTAGGGATCGCTTTTGTCCTTGCCTGTTCTGCCCAGGATAAAGAATGGAAAGACGCAAAGATCTCCGTTACCAAACACCAGTTAAAGCTCGGAACGGATGTACTGAATTATACCGCCACCACCGGTTACATGGAAATGAAGGATGAAAAAGATACGGTCAAAGCCAATCTTTTTTTTATCGCCTATACCAAAGACGGAGAGAACGATCCTTCCAAGCGCCCGGTCCTTTTTTCTTTTAATGGCGGCCCCGGTTCTTCTTCCGTATGGCTGCACATGGGAGCGCTCGGTCCCAAACTCGTGCTGATGACAGAAGATGGGAATACATTACCCCCTCCCTATAAATATGCAGACAATCCTTACACCTGGCTCGATAAAGCCGATATTGTTTTTATCGATCCCATGATGACAGGATTTACAAGACCCGCCGGCAAATCAAGTCAATCAGAATTTACCGGGTTTAATAATGACCTGCAATTCGTCGGCGATTTCATCCGGCTATACACGACAAAATATAAACGCTGGACATCACCCAAATTCATTGCCGGCGAAAGTTATGGTACCACACGTGCTGCTGCGTTAGCAGGTTATCTTGAAGACAGGCATGGTTTATATGTAAATGGCATCATTCTTATCTCTGCTATTCTTGATTTTGGGACCGTCATAACCGACCGGGGAAATGATATGCCTTTTGCCTTGCAATTGCCTACGCTTTCGGCAACGGCCTGGTATCATAAAAAGCTCGATGCACGGTATAGCAGCCTGCCTGCTCTCCTGCAGGAAGTACAGCAATTTTCCATGCATGAATACATGGATGCCTTGTTAAAAGGTGATCGGTTGACAGATGCAGAACGCAGCACGATCATTAATAGACTGCATGATTATACCGGCTTATCAAAAGATTATCTCGATGAAACCAACCTGCGTTTATCCGTGGGCCGTTTCAATAAAGAACTGTTACGCAGAGAAGGAAAAACAGTGGGCCGTCTCGATGCAAGAATAACCGGTTATGATTATGATGGGGCGGGAGAGGAGTTTGATTATGACCCCAGCTATGATATAGCGATCTATGGAGCGTATACGGCTGCGATCAATGATTATATCCGCCGTGACCTGAACTACCAGAATGATATTCCCTATGAAATGCTAACTGGTCGTGTGCATCCCTGGGCCAATAGCCGCGATAAATATTTAAATGTAGCAGAAACATTGCGGGATGCCATGGTAAAAAACCCTTACCTCAAAGTATGGATCTGCAACGGCTATTTCGATATGGCGACGCCTTATTTCGCGACAGACTATGTCATTCATCATATGTTCTTGCCAAAGGCGTTGCAAAATAATATCAGCTTCACATACTACGAAGCAGGGCACATGATGTATATCCATAAAACCTCTTTGCAAAAATTGAAAACGGACTATATCAACTTTATTACCAATACACTTAAATAAAAGGTATGCAGCAGCAGGGTCGTCGTGGATTTTTGCAGAAAGCAGGCGTAGCTGCCGCTACTGCATTCTTTTCTTCACTGTCCAAACCGGCCTGGAGCCGGAACCTGGATAAAGCATTCCGCCAGGCGGAAGGGATATCTGCCGATCAGTTGGCAACGGAAGAAGATTTCTGGTACTATATCCAGCAATCGTTCACGGTATCACCCGGACTGATCAATCTTAATAATGGCGGTGTATCGCCGGCGCCCAAAACGGTGCAGGATGCCATGAAACGTTATTATGATCTTAGCAATGAAGCCCCGAGTTATTATATGTGGCGCGTACTGGACATGGGACGGGAGCCTTTGCGCAATAACCTTGCAAGAATAGCAGGTTGTTCTGCGGAAGAAATTGCGATCAACCGCAATTCATCCGAAGGACTGGAAACGGTGATATTCGGGTTGCAGTTAAAAGCCGGCGATGAAATAGTGGCAGCGAAACAGGATTATCCCAATATGATCAATGCCTACAAGCAACGCGAAATGCGGGATGGAATTAAAATGGTATGGATCAATCTCGATCTGCCCACTGAAGATGAAAGCTATCTCGTTAATCAATATGTAAAGGCATTTACTCCCAAAACCAAAGTGGTGCATATCACCCATATCATCAACTGGAACGGGCAGATATTGCCGGTCAGAAAGATCGCCGCTGAAGCGCATAAGCGGGGTATAGAAGTGGTGGTGGATGGTGCGCATAGTTTTGCGCATTTCGATTTCAGTATACCCGATCTGGATTGTGATTATTTCGCATCGAGCTTGCATAAATGGTTATATGCACCCATCGGCAGCGGGTTATTGTATGTAAAAAAAGAAAAGATCAAAACGATCTATCCTTTATTCGCTACCGCCGATAATC
>CAMLGR010000245.1 GCA_946479615.1 uncultured Bacteroidota bacterium
CTGGCAGGCATTGGTGCTGACCACTGAAAATTTTGATAATGCCAAACAGAGATTCAAATCGATCTATAATCAATTAAATAACCGGCTGATCAATGGCGCCCATCTCAAAGGCACTCCTTATGAAGCACCGGCAGAAGAAAAACGATTTACCAATGCCCTGTTCTCTTTTTCGCCGGCGGATGAATCCAACAAACGATTAAAAGTAGAACTGGTCATGGAAAGTGAGATGATGGACTGGAAGATAAAACTGCTGATCTACAGCCGCGAGCGGGAAGATGATGAGAAGGGTAGTGTTAATGAATAAGAAATTGAAAATAAGGAGTAAGGAATGAGGAAGTCGGTCTGTGCGAATGGTGTTAAGTTTAGGGTTTAACTGATTCAAATATAATCTTACTGCCGCTGTTCCGCTGCGTGAAACTAAAATAAGTACATAGTGAATAGCCAGATTTTCAGCCTCTCCGCATCTCACACTTATACATCTAACGCCATCCCATTAACCTTCATTAACATTAAACCAAGCCTGGTTAACCCAGTTTCGGAATTCCTAAGAATATTTTCGTAGCTGTAAATCAAAATCAAGCTATGAGAAAAGGTTTCCTGCTCATTATCTTAATCATATTGGCTATTTCGGCGCTGGCACAGAAAAATGGAAGTATAAAAGGTGTCACCTACGACAGCCTTGCCAAACAAGCAGTTGCTTCGGCCACTATTACGGTATTATATAAAAAAGATTCTTCGCTCGTTACGTTTACTATGACGGACTACAGCGGCCATTTTGAACTGAAAGGTATTCCCAATGGCGACTACCGGCTGATGATCTCGCATGTCAATTATCATAATACCAATAAACTGTTTACGATCAGTGATGAAAATAAAAATCCCGACCTGGGAAATATCACGCTTACTGATAAGAATAAGGTGCTGGAGGAGGTGATCGTGGAGAATGAAGCGCCACCCGTTACACTGATCGATGATACGGTGCAGTATAATGCCAGTTCTTTTAAAACACAGCCCAATGCCAATGTAGAGCAACTGCTGAAAAAACTGCCCGGGGTGAAAGTGGAAAAGGATGGAACGATCAAGGCACAGGGCGAAAAAGTAAGCCGCGTACTGGTAGACGGGAAAGAATTTTTTGGAACCGATCCTAAAATTGCCACGAAAAACCTACCGGCCGATGCAATCGATAAAGTGCAGGTCTACGATAAGCAAAGCGACCAGGCACAACTGACCGGGTTTGAAGATGGCAATTATGAGAAGACAATCAACCTTAAATTAAAAAAAGACAAAAAGAAAGGTGTATTCGGAAAAGTAACCGCCGGCGCAGGAGATAAGGAAAGATATGAGGGTAAGTTCAATGTCAATTCATTTAAAGGCGCGCGGCAGATATCCGCCATAGGTATGGGTAACAATACCAATGCAGAGGGGTTTTCTTTTATCGATATTCTAAATTTTACGGGCGCACTCAACCAGATGAGACAAGCCGGCGGTGGCGGCACTATGAGCCTTAATGTTTCCGCTGATGATGCCGCATCACTGGGAATAGGAGGTAACCAGAATGGAGGTATCAATACGGCATGGGGCGGTGGATTGAATTACAATAATATTATTGGAACAAAACTGGATCTGCAGAGCAATTATTTCTATAACCGCTTCAACCCGAAATCAACCAGTCATATAGTACGCCAAAACTTTACCTCTGGAGGCAGTACCCTTTACGATCAGCGTTCTGTTACCGATAACCTGAATAATTCTCACCGGCTGAACCTGAATCTTCTTTATCAGATTGATTCCTCTGCTTCGATCCGGTTCATTCCCAATTTCAGTTACCAGGATACGAAGAACAGCTCATCGACTAATTACCGGACAACAGGAGAAAACGGAAACCCGGTTAATGGTGGATTCAGCAACAGCTTGTCCAATAATAATGGCTATAATTTTAAGAATGATATCATCTTCCGTAAAAAATTCAGGAAGAAGGGAAGAACCCTGTCGCTGACCTTACAAAATAGCTTTAATGAAAATGATGGCGATGGCAGCCTTTCTTCCATCATTAGTTATTATACACCTGCCGGAACCCTTTCCCGAAACGATACCCTGAACCAGCAGAATACCAATAGCAGCGATCTCAATGGGTATTCAGTGAGAGCTGTTTATACAGAACCGGTCTGGAAAAGAACATTGCTCGAATTCAGCGCTGGTAAAACCAGCACAAAAAGCACATCGGATAAAACGACCTATGATTTTAATAAACTGACAGGCCAGTATGATGCTGTCAATGATAAGCTGAGTAATGATTTCGAGAATACCTACGGTTATACCAATGCAGGAATCCGTTTTCGTACACAGCGGAAGAAGTTTAATTATTCAGCCGGGGTAACATTGCAGCAAGCGGAACTGGAAGGAAAGATCATCAGCGGTATCAAGGATTCCACTATTACCAAGAATTTCAAAAACCTGCTGCCGGTTGCCAGTTTTAAATACAATATTTCAAAATTCAGGAGCTTTTCGCTGAACTATAGTACTTCCACGAACCAGCCTACCATGTCGCAATTGCAACCGGTACCTGATGTTACGAATCCATTATACATAAAAGAAGGTAATCCTGATCTGAAACAGGAGTATACACAATCCATCCGTGGTAACCTGAACCTGCTCAGTCCTTACAAGAATAAAAACTTCTTTATGTATTTCACGGCCAATACCACGCAGAATAAAATCGTGAGCTATGATTCATTGAACCTGCTGACCGGTGTACGGAAAACAAAACCCGTAAATGTTAATGGCGTATATAACCTGAATGGAAACATCAGTTATAGCGTTCCTGTCAGGTTCCTGAAAGGATCGGTGGAATTCAGCAGTTATATCAGCTATAACAAAGGCCGCCAGTTCGTGAACATGGAAGATAATACGACCAGGACTATCACACTGGGACCCGAGATCAGGTTTGATATCAATCCCTATGATAAACTCAACCTGTCATTCGGTGCTAACATTGATTATAATAAATCTAAATACTCGCTGGAACCGGCGCTCAACAATAATTATCTTTCCCAGGGATATACTATTTCGGCTGACTGGCAATTGCCGGAAAACTTTTTCCTGAGCAGCAGTTTTGTCTATACCGTCAATTCGCAGCGTACAGCAGGGTTCAATACGAAAGTGCCTTTGTGGAATGCAAGCGTCAGCAAGCAATTCCTGAAATATAACCGTGGTGAATTAAAGTTCAGCGCTACAGACCTGCTCAACCGCAATGTAGCGATCACACGTACGACCAACCAGAATTACATAGAAGATAAAGAAGTGAATTCACTGCGCCGTTTCTTCCTGCTGAGCTTTACCTATAGTTTGAGTAAGAACATGGTGAATAATACCGGGGGAACCAGGAGAATCATTATGAGGTAAGGATCATCTTGCCGGGTGTAATAAGAAAGAAGGGATCAATAATGAATGTCTTGCACACATTCATTATTGATCCCTTCTCTTTGCCGTTTATACTATTAACTACCCCTGATGATCCTTATGCTTCCATTATTATTTTTCTGCATTTCTTCCATCATCTTTTCTCTTTCTGCACGGAATTCCTGCGGAGTATAATGTTTTTTTCCGGTTGGTGCTTTGATATCGGCCAAGGACACTTTTGTTGCCACTTCAGTTGCACGATATACCTGTCTTCCATCATGTACATCCATTTCTAAAATAACACCGGGCAATTGACCCTGGTATTCGGCCGGTCCGGCAGATACTGGTATATCAGTCGCAAACCAGGCAACGATATTCGACGTATCGGCTATTTCTT
>CAMLGR010000246.1 GCA_946479615.1 uncultured Bacteroidota bacterium
ATCTTTTATCCCCGCTTTTATATCTCGACATTAGATAACTGTTGGGATATACCAGTCCCCATTGACGGCCGAGGTTATCTGTATTGTATTTCACCAATGTACCATTCTCCAGTTTATGGGTATAATCCACTTCTGCAATGATATTGATGTACTGCGCCCCGATACGGTGACCCGAACCACCGCCTCTTTCTTTGGAGAAACGAAGCGCAAAAAGTGCTTCGCTGCTGGCATAAAGATCACTCCTGTTAAACACTTTGTCCGGTGTTGATTCCAGGTGCACGGTACCTTCTGAATCGATGCTTTCCACCTGCTGGGTTACTGTTGTCCAATCCTTTGCCCATGCAGCAATAAGCGCCAGCAGGTGACGGGCAGCAGCTTTTGTTACACGGCCCTGGTTTTGCGCATCTCTTGTCAGTGGAAGACCTTCGATCGCTTTTTGTGCATCAGCATACATGAGACTGAACACAGCCGAACTGTCTGCAGGCTTATATTGCAGATCGTTCATGTTTTCTTTAGTCACCGGTTCTGTTGACAGAAAAAGCCTGGAGAATCTCGACCACAAACCATAATAACAATAGGCTCTCCAGAAAGAGGCTTCTGCAACAGTTACTTTGGCCTGGTCGCCAAACTGCGCTCCATAATGAATGATCTCGTTGGCGCGTCCAATGATATAGTAACGATGTGTCCAGTAAGGACTATAAATAAGCCCCCTGATATTGGAACTGGGACCAGGTGACGTGAATCTCGAGAGGTTGGCATCATCGCCGGTGGTGAATGCACAAAGATCAGTAGTGCGTTCGTTCCAGATGAAAGCGGACAGTATTCCATTGGCAGTGCCTTTGGATACCAATGATCTTTCATACGGGTAAAGAGCGATCACCATTTTCTCCAATCCTTCCGGAGTTTCAAAAAGAGTGCTGGCCGTAAATTTATCTTCTGATTTTTCTGTCAGGTATTTTTTACAACTCCCCAACTGGAAAGCGATCAATATACAAAAGAAGAATATGCTGTATTTTTTCATAACGTTCTTTTAATTAAATTAAAAACTAACATTGATGCCGAATGTAAAACCACTTGTTTCCGGGTAAGAGGAAGGTTCCTTTTCGGGACTATACGATTTATAATGTGTATGGGTGAAGATATTGGTGGCATTCGCATACACACGCAATCTTTCCATATGCCATTTGGAGGTCAGGCTTTTATTCAATGTATACCCGATCGTAGCAGAACGGAACCGGAAGTAAGAAGCATCCTGTAAACCCAGTATTCCAAAATAGGGAGTGGAAGCCGTGTACTGTGGCTTGGGCGCTTCGTTCGATTTGTTTTCCGGTGTCCAGTAGTTTACTTTCAATCCGTTCAGCTTTCCGTTCAAACTGCCACCATAGTTGAAGTCGTAATAGAAAGGATTGTTCTTGGTAACACCCTGTACGGTATAGAATTCAAGATTAACATCAAAGTTTTTATAGGAAACAGAAGAATTAATCGTGGCGTACCAGTCAGGATCGAGATTATATATTTTCCTGTCATCAACGGTTATTTTACCATCTCCGTTATAATCCAGTAATTTGATGCTGCCCGGTGTAGGCACTGCATCGCCCGGCAAATACTGATCAGCTGTAGGCGTTTCACCTTCCTGCCAGATGCCAGCAAAGACATAGTTATAAGCGACGTTGATCGATTTACCAATGAACCAGTTGTTGATAAGATCATTGATGGGCTTTCCATTCTGATCCACGCGGCCATCGATCTCCAGGATCTTGTTTTTCTGTGTTGATATCGATCCGCCTACATTCCACTGGAAATCTTTTTTATCTATCAGCACACCATTTGCTGAAAATTCCAACCCTGTGCTTTTTGTCTTTCCTAAATTATCCCACATACTGGCATACCCCGTGATGGAAGCAACCGTACGTTTTACCAGCAGGTCATTGGTAGTGGTGGAATAATATTCCAATGTTGTACTTAACCTGTTATGAAAGGCTACAAAATCAACTCCGAAGTTGAACGATCCCGTAGTTTCCCATTTCAGGTCCTGGTTCAATAATTCACTGGAAGGCAAATAACCAATACTCAAACCGGCAGCGCTACCCAGTATATATTCATAATTGTTGGAAAGACCCAGTGTTCTATAACTCGGGATGGCCCAGTTGCCTACTTTACCATAACTCAGGCGCAATTTCAACTGGTCGATCCATGCCGTATTTTTCAGGAATTCCTCGTTATTGATCTTCCAGGCCAATGCTACCGAGGGCATTGTTGCCCATTTATTATTGGCGCCGAAAACAGAAGCTCCATCTTTACGCACCGAAGCTGTCAGGAGATATTTATCCAGCAGGCTGTATTGTATACGTCCCGCAAAGGACACCGCTTTCGTACGTTGTATGCTCCGCGTCACCCCATTTATAGTAGCATCTGCTGCCATATTCCATTCAAAAGCATCGGAAGGAGAGTTGATGAAACTGAACCCTGTTGTTTTTTGCAGGTCCTGGTCCACGCTTTGAAGCAATGTCACACTAAGATTATGATTTTTATTGGCAATAGGAACCGCATAGGTAACCAGGTTTTCGATCAGGAAACTTGATCTTTTGAAATTACTGATCGAACCTTCACCCGTTGATCCCGGGTATTTCGTGGTCCTGTATGAACCAGTCTCCCGGTTATTCGATCTGATATTACCGGTGAGTTTATACGAAAATCCCGGGAAGAATTTAAAATTAGCAAAGGCAGAAATCACCTGGTACTCGTCGTTTTGCTGATTATTATATTCCCTGTTGTACCAAAGCGGGTTGATCGTTCCAGATGTACTTATCTCCCGTAAAAGATTTCCCTGGTCATCATATGCTTTCGCTAAAACAGGAACAGTAAGAATAGTACTGAACCTGCTACCATCATTCAATTCTGTTTTGGGTTTGCTGTAAGAAATATTTGTACCCATGTTCAGCCATTTGGCCACCGTATAATCAAGGTTCAGCCTGAGATTGTATCGTGAATAGGCTGATTTATCCACGACGCCATTCTGGTTAAAATAACCAAGCCCTACCGAGTACCTGACTTTATTCGAACCTCCCCTGATGCTGATATCATTACCGTTTTGCAGCGCATTTTTTACCATCAGGTCTTCCCAGTTAACAAAATCCTTATTGATATACGAATCATACATCACCTGATCGTCGAGCACTACATTATAGTTCATGTTCTTGGGAGTACCGAGATTCCCTACTCCATCATTGAATTTGGCCCAGTAACGCAGCGCGACAAATTCATCGGGAGAATACAGATCGAAATTCCTGTGCGCCTGCTGAACGGTGAGATAAGAATTAACATCGACCGTTACTTTTCCTTCACGGCCCCGTTTGGTAGTAACGAGGATCACACCATTGGCCGCGCGCGATCCATAGATAGCCTGTGAAGAAGCATCTTTCAGGATATCGATCGATTCGATATCGCTTGCACTCAGATCATCGATATGCGGAACGATCATTCCATCCACTATAAACAGCGGGGACTGATTGCTGCTTAAGGAACGGTTACCCCTGATCCTGATCGTAGCGCCGCCACCCGGTGAAGTGGTGTTGGAGGTGACCAACACACCCGGGGCCTGGCCTCTCAGCATATCGGAAACATTGGCCGTAGGAAATTTTTGCAGGCTCTCGGCCTTGATGGAAGAAACAGAACCTGTCAGGTCTCTTTTCCGGGTGGTGCCATAACCGAT
>CAMLGR010000247.1 GCA_946479615.1 uncultured Bacteroidota bacterium
GAAAAGCAATTGAAGATATCTTCCGAAACAGTGTATGTATACGCCCCGCTTGCTCACCGGATGGGCTTGTATAATATCAAAACGGAAATGGAAGATCTCGCTATGAAGTACATGGAGCCCGAAGTGTACAAAGACATTGCACAGAAACTTGCCGAAACAAAAAGAGAACGTTCGAAATATATCAACGAGTTTATAAAACCTATCAAGGAGAAATTAGAAAAAGCCTGTTTTAATTTCGAGATCTATGGCCGCCCGAAAAGTATTCATTCCATTTCCAATAAAATGAAAAAGAAAGGAGTGGATTTTGAAGAAGTGTATGATCTCTTTGCCATCCGCGTGATACTGGATTCTCCGACTGAACTTGAAAAAGAACAATGCTGGAAAGTATATTCCATGATCACCGATGAATATACTCCCTCACCCGAACGTCTGCGTGACTGGTTGAGCAATCCCAAGTCAAACGGGTATGAAGCACTTCACACTACCGTGATGGGGCCACAGGGAAAATGGGTGGAAGTACAGATCCGTACCAAACGGATGAATGAGATCGCTGAAAAAGGATTGGCCGCTCACTGGAAATACAAAGAAGGTACTGCTGATGAAAATCGTTTTGACAAATGGTTCCAGCAGATCCGCGAAGTGATCAGCAACCAGGAAACTGACAGTATTGATTTTCTCCAGGATTTTAAAACCAGTTTCCTTGCCGAAGAGATCTATGTATACACACCCAAAGGTGATGTAAAGATGTTGCCCACCAATTCTACTGCACTTGATTTTGCATTTGCCATTCACAGTGCGATTGGTAGCAAAACGATCGGCGCCAAAGTGAATCATAAACTGGTGCCCATCAGTCATAAATTACGGAGTGGCGACCAGGTGGAAATTATTACGAGTAATAAACAAAAGCCATCGGAGGACTGGCTCGGTTTTGTTGTTACGGCCAAAGCCAAAGGAAGAATTAAAGATGCGCTGAAAGAAGAGAAGCGTATGATCGCGGATGAAGGCAAGTATGCCGTTCAGCGGAAACTCGAAGGTATTGGAGCTGCATTCAATCATCAGAATATCGATGAGCTGGTGCACTGGTACAAACTGCAATCGCATCTTGATCTGTTTTACCAGGTATCCATAAAGAATATCGATCTCAAGGATGTTAAGGATTTTAAAGTGGTGGGTGATAAAATAGAACCCCCACGTCCGGTTAAAACAGTTCATGAATTCAAACAGGATATCATTCCTCATCAACAGGCTATCTCACGCAAGGATACCGAGCTGATCATCTTTGGTGAAAGCAGCGACAGGATCGTATACAACCTGGCCAATTGCTGCAAACCTATCCCGGGTGATGATGTGTTTGGATTTATCACTACGGGTAAGGGATTGACGATCCATCGTACCAACTGTCCCAATGCGGCAAAACTGCTGGCGAGTTACGGACACCGTGTAGTAAAAACAAAATGGGCAAAGAACAAAGAGATATCTTTCCTTACCGGTCTTAAGATTGTGGGTATGGATGATGTGGGTGTCATTCACAAAATAACCAACCTGATTTCCGGTGAATTAAAAATAAATATCAGCG
Organism: uncultured Bacteroidota bacterium; assembly: GCA_946479615.1. The sequence goes on from CAMLGR010000247.1 coordinate 1,577, forward strand.
CTTTAAGTGTGGAAGCGAAGGAAGGATTATTCGAAGGAAATATTAAGATTTATGTGCATGATAAAGAGGAACTGGATGAATTGGTACAACTTTTAAAAAGCCTGCCTGGTATTGAATCGGTAGAACGGTATGATACTGAGGATATTTCCACATAGTCAACGTTTTATCGTAAATATCCCCTGCAATTTTGCCCGTTGAAGTCTCACTGGCTAGCGTTTTTTTTCTTAACTTGTTGAGCCGATTGGACGCCGTTTTACCCAAATATCACACACTGCTATGAGATTGAGTACCTTAGGCCGGGTAGTTCTACCTGGTTTATTTTCTTTTATTTCACTTGCGCTATGCGGGCAAAGTTTTTTCAACACTGGTTTGAATAATACGGTTTTCAATCTCCCCTGCAACAAAACCTGTTTGGATCTCCCGGTTCATATTCCTCACATTAAAGGCACTTCCGAATATATCGTTACTTCCATCGATTATCTTCCTTATGATTATGTGACACCGGGCGGTACAGAAGATCCTGTTTTGTATGATGATGATAAATTCAGTTTTGCGACCACGCTTCCGTTCAACTTTTGTTTTTATGAGACTTCGTTCGATAAAGTAGTCGTCGGTTCCAACGGGCTGATCACTTTTGATGAAACGAATGCCGGTTGTGATAATTCATGGGTAGTGACGAACCCGATCCCTTTTGCAGGCGGATCACAATGTCTCGCAGGAAATCCGTACATACCGAAAGCGGCGATATTAGGCGCTTATTCCGATCTCGATCCCCGTTCCAAAGGTATCGGTGGCCCGGGTGCAGATAATGCCAGCCCTGCCGATCGCAAGATCGAATGGCGCGTGGAAGGTGTTGCTCCCAACAGGAGGTTCATTGCCAGCTTTTATCATATCGGTGTATATAACAGTTCTGATAATAGTTGTAGTCTCGCTACTCCCAATACCTTCCAGATCGTATTGTATGAAACGACAGGCATCATTGAAATATATGTCGATCAGAAAAGCTGTGCCTCCGAAACCAATGGTGGCCGTGCGATCATGGGTATACAGAATTTTGCACGGAATAAAGCGGTCACTCCTCCCGGGAAGAATAATACGGTATGGACAGAAACAAAAAAAGCATACCGCTTTACGCCTTCCGGTAGTGTAACACGCTATGTAAGTTCCGAGATCCGCACACTGGCCGGTGTATTCGTTGCGACAGGCGATACCATCACTACTACTCCTGGTGTACTGGATGTTAATTTCCCACCCAATTCAATATGCCCTGTCAACCCTTCTGAAAAGTATGTGATCACAACTGTTTTTTCTGATTGTAATAATCCCGGTACGCTGATCACGAATCATGATACGATAACGGTAGTTAAAACAAATGGGTTCAATACCACAAAAATAGTTACACCAACTACCTGTGGCACTACAGGCACCGGCTCTGTTACACTGACAAGACAACCAAATATCGGCACCGGTCCCTATACTTACCAGTTAATGCCCAATAATATTACACAAACTGACAACGGTGTATTTACAGGGCTTGCCGCAGGGAATTATACAGTGAACATATCCGATGCTACAGGTTGCAGTGAAATTGTTCCTTTTACGATTACCAGTACAGGCGCATTGCCATTAACTTTTACTGTTACCAATACAAGTTGTGTAGGGCCAAGCAATGGTAGTTTCATTGTTAATGCTACCAATGGCACGGCTCCGTTTCAATATACAGTGTTGTCTACTCTTCTGCCTGCGCCCATAACAGCAACCACTCCCACTTTTACCAATCTTGCTGCAGGAACTTATTTTGTGACCGTTCATGATGGAGCAGGTTGTGAGGTCATTGCGAAGCCGGTGACTGTTGCACCGGGTCCTTCTATGGCGGTACCGTATACGGCAACAGCTCCATCGTGCTTCGGAGCTCATAATGCAAGCGCAATACTGACACCTGCGGGAACTGCTCCATTTACTTATACTATCCTGGGTGGACCGACCACCAATCCAATAGTAGGTCTTGACGGTGGCTATGCCTATCCGGTT
>CAMLGR010000248.1 GCA_946479615.1 uncultured Bacteroidota bacterium
GCAGGAAGGCAGCGAGGCCGAGATCTTATTGTCACAGAAATCGGCCATCCGCTGGGCAGGCGCTACGAATAGGCCCCCGCCGGAGGTAAAGGCTTTTTGTTCCACGGATTGCTGAAACTTCATCAGCAGCAACGGATCTGTTGCTGCCTGCGTTTTCTTAAAATAATGAAAGGCATCTTCCTGCGATACGGTGACCACGATACCACTGTTGGCGTAGGGATTATTACGTTTGGAAGGGCTCCATCCATTTACGACCAGTTCGCCGGGCGAAGTAGCAGCGGGTGCAATGATACCACCAGGGCACATACAAAAAGAAAAAGCGCCTTTGCCTTCCACCTGTTGCACGAGGCTATAGGATGCCGGTGGAAGAAAGCTATCGCGTGTACCGGAATGATATTGTACCGAATCGATCAATGCCTGGGGATGCTCGATCCGCACACCCAATGCAAATGGTTTTGCTTCCACCAGGATATTGGCAGAATGAAGCATTTCAAAAATACCACGGGCCGAGTGACCGGTAGCAAGTATCACGGCACCGGCTTCGATCAATGTATCATGTACCGTGCGCACACCTGTTATTTGTTGTTCTTTGATGACCAGGCCGGTTACTTTTTTTTCAAATAAAAATTCACCACCGCAATCGGTGATCTGGTGGCGCATGGCGGTAATGATCTGTGGTAATTTATTGGTGCCGATATGCGGGTGTGCTTCGTACAATATTTTTTCTTCGGCGCCAAACCGGGCAAAGAGATGAAGGATGCGGTTGATATCGCCACGTTTGGAACTGCGGGTATATAATTTACCATCGCTGTAGGTACCGGCTCCGCCTTCACCAAAACAATAATTGCTTTCGGGGTTTACTTCACCTTCTTTATTCAGCAGGGCCAGATCACGGCGGCGATCCCTGACATTTTTTCCTCTTTCAAGGATGATTGGTTTGATGCCGGCTTCGAGTAAGCGGAGTGCCGCAAACAACCCGGCAGGTCCTCCTCCGACAATGATGACACGGGGCGATAAATGATTGACTTCCTGAAAAGAAAATGGTTGAAGGGTTCGTTGCTGAAATGGTTCATTGATAAATGCCTGTACACTAAGTTGTATCCTGGGTTGCCGGCCACGGGCATCGATGGATTGTTTTAAAATAGTATAACCGGTAATGGCATTTGTCGCAATACCCTCTGTACCTGCTATGTATTGCGCTATCAGTTGTTCGCTCGCTGCCTCGGAAGGAAGTAATTTAAGAGAAATGATCTTTTGCATAATGGCCAGGTTGTTATCCCGGAATAGAATGAATACGACAAAGATAGGTGTCCGTTAACAGCAATTGGCAGTATGTCAGTTATTGATTGTTTTGACCATTGAATATTGGGTATTGGTCATTGACTATTGACCATTCACCCTTAGTAAAAACTGCAGTAAAAAAGTACCGGTTTTTTTTCTTGCAGCCACAGATAAAATGGCTACCTTCAAACAGTCCGGTTCGATGAAGACATTGCAATCAATCCTATCTACTACACAATCAATTACTTTTTGGAAACGCGGAATATAGTCATTCAGATGGTACATTAAATACCTAAGACTAACTATTTTTTTAAGAAGTTTTTTTTGGAATTTCCAAATTTTAAACCGGTAAAAACCAGCAATTTTTAAAGCTGGTTTAAATACTGAAAAAAGGAAGTAATAAAATTTTTTTTTATCCAAGAAATGTAGATATTCGCCGTCCTGTCCAAGTTTTTTTGATGATGATCGTGTGAAGGTTTTTTGGGCAATCAGCAATAAAAATAATTTACCCCGATATATAAACTGCTTTCAGACTGATGGAGAAAAATGCTGAAAAAATTTGGGCCAGTTGTTTAAAGATCATCAAGGATATTGTTGAAAGGCAGCATTACAAAACATGGTTTGAACCTATCAAACCGGTTTCTCTTAAAAATAACATACTCGTTATACAGGTTCCCAGTCAATTCTTTTTTGAATATCTCGAAGAACATTACGTAAATTTATTGGCAAAGACTTTGAAGAGAGAATTGGGAAAAGAAGCAAGACTTGAGTACAGGATCATGGTGGATAGCGGTAACAGTAAAAGCAAGCCGCTTACAATGGATGTCTCGGGCCAGGGCTACAAAACTTTTTCAAACAACGAAATGGATTTTCCGCTTGTTATAAATAACCCTGTCAAGAACCCTTTTGTTATACCGGGTTTGAAGAAGATGCAGATTGATCCGCAGCTGAATCACGTTTATACATTCGAATCATTCATAGAAGGCGACTGTAACAGGGTGGCCCGTCGTGCCGGTAAAACGGTGGCGGAGAAACCAGGCGCCAACTCTTTTAATCCCCTGGTTATTTATGGTGGGGTAGGTCTTGGTAAAACGCATTTGGCCCAGGCGATCGGTAACGAAGTCAAAAGACTGCAGCCTAACAAGGTTGTTTTATACGTTAGCTCCGAAAAATTCATCAACCAGTTCATGGATCATAGCCGCAACAATGCGATCAATGATTTTATCCATTTCTACCAGTTGATCGATGTGCTGATCATAGATGATGTACAATTCTTCAGCAAGGCCGAAAAATCGCAGGATGCTTTCTTTGCCATTTTCAATCACCTGCATCAGTCGCACAAGCAGCTTATTCTTACTTCCGATAAATCTCCCAAGGACCTGGATGGTGTACAGGAAAGATTGCTCAGCCGTTTCCGCTGGGGATTGAGTGCCGACCTGCAGATCCCGGATTATGATACCCGTATCGATATCCTGGAAAGGAAGATGAGGAACGATGGGTTGGAAATGCCCAAAGAAGTGGTAAAATATATCGCATACAATATCAACAGTAATGTGCGGGAACTCGAAGGTGCGCTGATATCACTGTTGGCACAATCTTCGCTTAACAGAAGGGAAATAGACCTAGATTTAGCCAAGAAAGTGTTGCGTAATTTTATCAAATCTTCGAGTAAAGAGATCACTATTGACACCATTCAGCGTATGGTTTGTGAGTACTTTGATGTGTCATATGATAAGCTGTTGCAGAAGACCCGGAAAAGGGAGATAGTGCAAGCCAGGCAGATCACTATGTACCTTGCCAAAGCATTTACCAAAAATTCATTAAAGACCATCGGTGAGCATTTCGGGGGCAGGGATCATACCACTGTCATCCATTCCTGCCAGACCGTAAAAGATTTGATGGATACCGATACCGTATTCCGTGAAAATGTATTGGAGTTACAACAGAAAGTACAGTTGGCTGCTATGTAGTACCAGCTTTTAAAATAATTGAATCCCAAATTTCAGATCTTCTGAGTTTGGGATTTTTTTTTACGACATAGGATCATAGAAACATAGGTTTCACATAGGTTTTCCTATGTGTGTATTTCTATGTTTCTATGATCCTATGTCGTAAAAAAAGCCGGGGAAAGCATCTGCACCAATAATTTCCTCTTGATTATCTGTGCTTTAGCAGGGAGGTATATATAAATAAAAAACCGCCTTCGCTAAAGCGATGGCGGGTGAAGCGGAGAGGGAGGGATTCGAACCCTCGATACAAGTTTAAGCTCGTATAACGGTTT
>CAMLGR010000249.1 GCA_946479615.1 uncultured Bacteroidota bacterium
GCATTGCGTAATCTTTACCACATAGGCACATAGAAACATAGGTTTCACATAGGGTTTACTAAATCAATACCTGTTTCTTACGCTTTGGATAAATTTTTCGACAGCGCGCCTGATATCGGTCGCTGATGCATGATGATTGTTGACGAGTACGGAGAATACTAACAGTTTATTCTTCTTTGTATATAAAAATCCGCTGAGACAAAGCACACCGCTTAAAGAACCGGTCTTGGCATAGATATGATCCTTATCGTCGAGATAATAATTCTTTAACGTTCCTTCTCCGCCGGTGGGCAGGATCGTTTTGATACGCTCCATGCCAAATTCATCTTTCATTTTATTCAGAATAAAAACAAGGTCCTGCGGAGTAAATAAATTATACCGGCTGAGACCGCAACCATCTACCCAGCGGGGCTTTTGTGGCAGATCCCTGAGATCGGTATTGAGTAATGTATCGATGATCGCTTCATCATTCATAAACCCGAGCTTTTCGTTGCTGACCATCAATAAGGATTGCTCCGCAAAGAAATTATCACTGCGATGCATCATGGGCTTGAGAAGAGAATCGGTGGGTTGAGAATGAATAGTATGAATGTTATACCGCCTGTCATATGAATTGTCGACAGTCACAGCACGATGAAGCGTATCGCTTAATAATCCTGCCAGCGTCAAGGGATCGGTGGTTACAAAAGGAAACGTATGGATGGCAAAAGAACTAGTGGATGGTTTAACAATAAAATGATTATTACCGATCTCCCTGGTAATATCTATGAAGGTAGTACCCGTATCTGCCGGTAAAGAAATATTTTTTGTAAACCAGGAAGGAGCAGCATTCAATGTATAGGGAGAAACATGATTGTTGCCGGTCTTATTCAATCGTATCGTGACAGTATTTCCATATATGGGAAAGGCGCTTCGTTCTGCCATATAATCTTCCTCGTAATCACTCCAGGCCCATCCCGGACCCAGGGATTTTTCTTTCCAGCTATGCAAACTGATAGTTACTGGCTTGCTGACAGAACGGAGAAAATCATATACAGGTTGTTTAGCGAAATCAGTATGCAGGAAAGCAGGATCACCAGAAGGCAGGAGATAACAGAAACTGTCTTTTATCTCATATCTCAACCCCACCAAACTATCTCCCAGGTATTTCATCGCTGCATAACAGGTCGGGATCTTTGTATTGCTTGCCGGTACAAAATATTTTTCTCCATTATAATTATACCAGTATTTACCGCTCCCGGGTTCATAAATACTGATCCCTACATGCGCCATTACCAGCGATGAATCTTTAAGCACTTGTTTTGCGGAACGGGAGATTTTTTGCTGAAGCGAACAGGATGAAATGAAAAATGCAAAATATAAAATGCAAAATGTAAAAGTATATGGTAGTGCCAACTGACTTCGCATTACTTTTACATTTTAGATTTTATATTTTGCTGTTTTATATTTTTTATCCTCTCTCCTGCGCCCTTAACCACCTTTCGGGGATTTCATTGCTGCTGGCCAGCAGGTAGTCTTTGTAACTGCAGGCGATGAATTTTTTATCGGGGAGTTGCATCCACCAGCGACCGGTTTTTTTACTTTGGAGAAAGGTAGTTTCTACCTCGGCGAAAGAAGTATAGTATTCGTTGAAGGAATCTTTTTCATCCAGGTTGGCTTCGCGGCGGCTGCGGCTTTTGCCATCGAGGAAGTACCAGATCATCTGGCTGATCTGTTTGGCGGTAAGATCATGCATATCCTTTTCCGTATCGTATCCATAGATGCCGATACTGTTCACGTTCGGGCTCATGCCGGCATAGCGCATCAGCACACAGGCTTCTTCGCCATCCAGTCCGTTAGGCGAACCCTGGTTCGCAGGTGCATACGCATGGGCGAGCGCCGATATATCAAAACTGAAAAGCTGCGTATTGCGTAATACCGGTTCCATTTCTTCAATGTTTCCTTTTACATTCCCTACACGGAAACAATCGAAGCGGAGTTTATCCATTGTTTCCAGTACACGCGGATGGGTGTAATAACTTTGAAAACCGATATGATTATAGTGACGGACAAAATTGGGTTCGCCGGTCAGCATTTCCATTAAGAAATTATCGCAGCGGAAATCGGAATCGAGGTTCAGGTCCACCAGCGCATCCACACAGGTAGCTTCGATGATCTTTTTTCCATCTTCATAAGCATAATACTGAGACAAGGTGAGGTCATGCGAGCCACCCAGTACGATCACCGTTTTCTTTTCATCCAGCAATTCCTGTATCACTGTTTTCAATGCCGCATAGGTATCAGCCAGGTCAGCTCCTTTTTTCAGGTTGCCGATATCAGCCATTTTAATATCCTGGTGCCAGAAGAATAAAGAATAGAACTGGCGACGGATGGCGTCGGGTGCTGCGCTATACGCCATGTGCATACCATTGCCCCGTTGTTCACCGCAACCAATAAATACCAGGTCTGCTTCATCCAGGTCGGGAAATTCTTCATCATACACCTGTATGGCCCTTCCAATTTGTCCGTCTTTATATCCCTGGTCAAAGGAAAGTTCGGCCATACTCACCGGCAACAGAAAATCAGAAATATTCAGGTAATCAGACATAGTCGTGTTTGTAGAACAAACTTACAGCAAAACGCCAAGCGTCCGAAATAGAACAATTAACATCGGTTAACAAGTCAAACCCGGTATCTTGCAGCCAGTTGAAACAGATATCAGCCATATTATTATTGGTCATTTTCCAGGCAGTAAGTATTATTATGCCATATGGAAATTTCGACGATGAGTATACTTTCCATCTTATCTATCATGATACCCGTAATCATGACCCCGACCTGAGCATCAATGAATTCATTTTTGAAAAAATATTATCGATCCCGGATGTATTTGGAAAAGAGGAAGAAGAAAACGATGATATTCCATATGAATCCCTTCCTTCTCCGACCATCCAGATACAGGCCGGACATTTCGTTTTTAATAAAATAAATATAACGACGACAGCAATGGCTTCTGTACGGGAAAAACCTGTCTATGGCCATAAAGAAGATAATTATTCCGGGGAATACCAGCATTCCATTTTTCGTCCGCCTGCCCATCTTAGCTGATCTGCTATTAACAATTCTGGCATTTTATTTATTAATAGCCTGTGGTTAATCCATGGGTTAAGACGCTATTTATATGAAAATAAAAATATTTTTATTTTGCTGGCTCCTCCTGTCTTTGTTCGTTTTTGCAGGAGCGCAAAATCGTTTTACCTGTATCATACTGGATGCGCAAACCCATGAACCATTGACAGGCGCTTCCATATCTGTTTTAAAAACAAAGACGGGTACTATTTCAGATTCGACAGGCAGGGCAGTGCTAACGGCGATTGTCGCGGGTGATCATTCGATCAGTTTTTCTATGATTGGCTATATTTCTCAAACTATCCGCTATACATTCCCGGTTATTGATACAACCGTTATTATTCCATTGCAGAAAACAACAGAAAAAACGGAAGAGGAAGTAATCGTTTCTTCATCACGTACGGGGTCAGGCATTGAAAATCTTCCTACCAGGGT
>CAMLGR010000250.1 GCA_946479615.1 uncultured Bacteroidota bacterium
TTATATATTCTGGCCATTTCCAAACTATATACGCCTACCAGTTGAAATGCCGGGTGAGCGGGGTTCACCATCGGCCCGAGCATATTGAAGAATGTACGCATCGCCAGGTTTTTCCGGATAGGCCCTACTGTTTTCAACGCGGGATGAAACAGAGGTGCATGCAGGAAACAGATATTTGCTTCCTCCACTTCTTTTTTCAACCTCGCCGTATCATTTTTGAATTTATACCCCAGTTGTTCCATTACATTGGAAGCGCCGCTCACGGATGATGCTCCATAATTACCATGCTTGGATACTTTTTGTCCCGTACCCGCTACAATAAAACAACTAAGCGTAGATATATTAAAGGTATTCTTTCCATCGCCGCCGGTGCCGACAATATCGATTGTCGCATGACCATTCAGATCTACGGGCACACATAATTCAAGCAAGGCATCGCGGAAACCCTGTAGCTCCTCAATAGTGATGCTGCGCATGAGATAGACCGTCATAAAAGCCGTTATCTCATGTTCGTTGTATTGGCTTTTGCCAATATTAACAAGCACTTCCCGGGCCTGCTCGCGGGAAAGTGTTTTATGTTCGAAAAGGTATTGAAGTATTTTTTTCATTTGTCTGAACAGGGATTTTTAGGATGTCGTGATTTTATGGATATTGAATTAATAACATGTTATGCTTTTATTGATGCCACTTTCTCATTCCTTATTATTTTATTCCCTATTTCTTATTCAAAAAATAGCTCAACTTCTTAAATCATTCATTCAACCAATTTCTTAACATCTGTTCTCCTTTCGGGGTTAATATACTTTCCGGATGAAACTGAACGCCCTGCACATCATATTTTTTATGCTGCAATGCCATGATATAATTATTATCATCTCTTGCCGTTACTTCCAGTTCAGCAGGAAAATTTTCATCTGATACGATCCAGCTATGGTATCGTCCTACTTCAAGAACATCCGGCAAGCCTTTAAACACATTATTAGCTTTGCTAACTGCCGACTGACCGCCATTCAGTTTCACATCAGTCGCTATTCCATGATATACGGTGCTCAGGTTGATCAGTTTGCCTCCAAATGCTTCGCCAATTGCCTGGTGACCGAGACAAACACCCAGGATCGGTTTGGTAGCTGCATATTCTTTGATCAGGGGTAATAACAAACCTGCTTCCGATGGTATACCAGGTCCAGGAGATAAAATAATCTTATCATATTCTTTTACTTTTTCCAGTGCGATCTTATCATTCCGGTGCACCTCCACTTTTTGATGCAGTATTTTTTCTACCAAATGCACCAGGTTGTAAGTAAAAGAATCGTAATTGTCGAATACCAGTATTTTAGTCACATCATCAATTTTAAAATTATTCAGGTCAGTAGTGAACAGTCAATAGTGAATAATTAACTATGATTTCAAGTATCTTGCGTCTCCGGATTTTTCACCATTCACCATTCACCATTCACCATTCACCATTCACCATTCACCATTCACCATTCACTTTATCTGTTCAGCAAACACTATCGCTTTCTTCAGTGCGCCGAGTTTATTATTCACTTCCTGCAATTCGCTTTCCGGCTGACTGGCTGCTACGATACCGGCACCTGCCTGGTAAACCAGCGTATTATTTTTACTGCAGAAAGTACGGATCATGATCGCATGGATACAACTGCCATCAAATCCCATAAAACCAATCGCCCCGCCATAATAGCCACGCGACGTCGGCTCGTAGTCGTCGATCAGTTCCATCGCCTTGAATTTTGGCGCCCCGCTCAACGTACCAGCCGGGAAGGTATTGGCCATTAAAGTAAATGGATTGCTGCCAGGTCTTACTTTTCCTGTCACTTCACTCACCAGGTGGATCACATGAGAATAGTATTGCACCTGTTTAAAATGAGCAACGGTAACATCATCACAAACACGACTAAGATCGTTGCGGGCCAGGTCAACCAGCATGACGTGTTCCGCATTTTCTTTTGCATCCTTTAACAGGCGCTCTGTCTCCCTTGCATCCACTTCATCATCACTTGTTCTTTTCACGGTACCGGCAATAGGATGCACCACTGCATGGTTATCTTTTATGATAAGTTGCGCTTCGGGTGAAGATCCCATCAGTTTATAATCTCCGTAGTCAAAAAAGAAAAGGTAAGGAGAAGGATTGATGCTTCTCAAAGCGCGGTAGACATTAAATTCATCCCCTGTAAATGATTGCTGGAAACGGCGGCTCAATACGATCTGGAATACATCGCCACGATGACAACTCCGGATCCCTTTTTTTACCATCTCTTTATACTCATCATCGGTCACATTGGATGTTTCAGGACCTGCAGCGGCAAAAGGATATACCGGCACATCCTTGCTCCTGATCAGCGATTCCACGAGTTCCAGTTCCGATCCTACTCCATTCATACTATTCTCACAGATCAGCAATTCATCTTTGAAATGATTGAACGCGATCACATATTGGTATAAGCGATAACGCAGACTGCTGATTCCGGAAGATGGTTTATCAGAAAATTTTATAGTATCAAAAAACCGGACCGCATCAAATTGGGTATACCCGAAAAGTCCCTGCGCATAGCGCGCTTCTTTTACCGGCGCAGGTGATATTTCAAACCGTTGCATAAACTCCCATAACAGGCCGGGCACCTCGGAAGAATTTTTAATCGCGGTTTTTTGTGGCGGCTGACCCGGAATTTTATACTCCAGGCTCCTGTCATCGATGATCTCGATACCTGCAATCGCATTGATACAAATAAATGACCAGCTGTTTTCTGCTGCATGATGATCTGTACTTTCCAGGAGTATCGTATCCCTGAAACGGTCACGGAGCCGCAGGTAAATTCCAACAGGCGTATACACATCTGCCAGTAATCGTTTACAATTGGTATTGATCGTTATTTTCCGCATAGTCATTTATAATTATTCGCTTGCCGGTTGATAATAAAAAAGCCCCGAAACAATTCGGGGCCTCTTTAACTATATTTCATTACCAGATAGTAATAACATTACAGAACCCCTGAAGATTTTGAATGCCACCACCACTGGATATTTGCTACCTGTAAATTCATGTATTGCAAATATGGGCTGACAATTTTAATTAGACAAATAATTTTTGATAATAATTGAAAAACAATGGTAAACTCCTGCTTTATTACCGCCCAATAGCCAATTCTTTACTAGTATGTTAAAAAAGTAGGGTTTTATACGCTATCAGGGCTCATAGTCCTGTGGCAACAGGTCAGCGTTCTTCTCGCTCCATGCCCAGTAGGCCAGGGAAAAAAGCTCCTGTGGCGGATAGTAACTGCCACTGATATCGATAACGATGGGCCGCTGACCAACCAGCATCAGGTAGGAGCGTTCGAAAGTAGGTGTCCTGGTCTCACCCGAATAAGCGATATATTCCTTATCCTCTGCATCTGCTTTGTAAGAAACATAGATATAGTCGGAAAATAACATCATCTACCCCGATCCTTCTGTGGCCGTCAATAAACT
>CAMLGR010000251.1 GCA_946479615.1 uncultured Bacteroidota bacterium
GTTGTAACGGTAGGTCGTCGCCAGCCGGTGTTCCGGCACTTCACGCTCTCCAGCAACACGGTCCGCCGCTACTTCATCCAGCCATACACTGTCGCGTTTCAGGTCCACCCCTTCCGGTGGCACCGTTTTAATAAGATTGCCAGCCTGGTCATAATAATATAAGGTGTAGTGATATTCCACTACCGGATGCCGCACCGTAAAGCTTTCCAGTTTGCCGGCATCCAGACATTTTTGGGTATACGCTTTTTCAAATTCACCTTTTAGTTTTTTCCGGTAGATATCAAACAGGAAGCCCGCCGCCACCTGTGCATTGAAACTGGTATCGGCACAGGGTTTCATATTCAGGATGACCACGCTGTCTGCCGCCTGCTGACCACAAAGGAAGGGCCCGCAACCGCCAGCATTAAGTGCAAATTCTTCGAGATACAGGGTGTCACCTGTAAGCGTATCGGTGATCTTTACCCAATCAGCTTTTAATGAACTGTCGTTGGAGGAAAGACCCATGCCTTTGATAAAGTTCCCTTCCGATTGCTTCATGAATGTTTTGCCGATCCACCAGGTCGTGTCAGAAGGATCACGCGACCATTGAGCCCCGAGATAGAAATTATTTGTTCCCCGGCTGGCAAATGGGTTGATCATAACGGAATCCGAGGAAGGCTTCACCCTCCATTGCATCAGCACATCATGACCGCTGGCATCAACACTGTCTTTTTTATTGACCAGCACATAATGGCTGGCCTGGCTGGCCACGGGACTATGAAAAAGATCATCATAGATAAAACTGCTGACCGCTGCTATATTGTTAGCGGAACTATCATACAGGTCGGCAGTGATCTCAAGATCTGCACCGGGATTATATACGATCCAGTTAGTAGAATCATGGCAGGGAACCACATCCGCCGTATCGCAGGTTTGCAGGAAATCAAGATACTCCACATGGGTCTTACTGAAGCCCAAATGCGCATTCATGTAATTCTGGAACATATAATTGATGGCACTCTGCACGGTATTGGTATCATCATATACCGGTGTAACTCCATATTTGGCATGGAATGAATCATACAGCGAGCTGTTTTTTAATTGAAGATTATTATGGGCCCGGCTGTATTGCTACTATCAACTTCGTTGCGTCGCACACTTCATCCTCCGGTAATTCTATTCAGCATTTGCGAAGAGTATAATAAGACTTGAAATGCTATCTGCCAGGAGATGGCTGGGGTTACTCTTTTGGCTTTTGGCTTTTGGCCCTATGACATTTTTCTTTACAAAACTTACATTCCATATTTACCTGCTAATCTGATACACGAATACGAAAAGGCCGCTGATACAGCGGCCTTTCATGTTCAAAATCTGTTTTTTGAACCCTGAAAATAAAAAAGAGCCGGAATTCCGGCTCTGTAACGTGCTTATTTTTAAGCTATTTTAAAAAACCTGCTAATCTGATACACTACCCGATTATTTTCACTTAACTATACTTCTACAAAAATCGCTCCTGTAATATTAACATCTTCCATAGCAAGTTTTACTCTTTCACTCACTACCAAATAATTTTCCCCTTTGTCAATACGAAAAATATCATTCCCATTAATTCTTGAATGATCAACAATTAATTTTGTAAACCAACTATAGTGACCTGCTTTATCAGGCCGCACAGGATCGTCTTTCTTAAACTTTCCAAATTCCGATAGCTTTTCATTAACACAATCGAGTTTATTTCCCACAACCAGAATATAATATTCTGAGTTAAGCATGTTTTTTCCCATCTTGACAGGAATAAACTGCAAACCCTTTATTCCTCCTAATTGCATTTTAATTTTATTACTAACGACTGGTACACTAAATGCGCCATTTGTTGTAAAATCCATTGGAATTCCATCTTCCTGAATTTCGATATGCAACTCCCTTGGCAAAAGGTTCTCATTAACAGGTTCTCCATAAACAAACATCCAATTATCATCTATATCACTTATATTTCCCAAATGCCACCGTTGACAATAATTTACATCATCTCTTAGTTCATAATACTTCATTTTATTTGGTTTTTGTTATTAATTTATTTACTGGAGAACCCACTACTTGTGCTTCTATTTTAATTTCGTTTAGTGTATTAATAACAGCATTCTTATAAAGATTACCATTAGGTCTTAATCCTTGAGTTGCAGCAGTAAGTCTATCAAACACAAGTTTATGATATGCTTCTGGATGTGGCCCCTGATGATTAATTATTCTAACCAGATTTTCTGCCCCTTTATTTATATCCAACCCAGCATTCTTAAAAAAAGGTTCGAATTTTGGTGTCCACGGACCTCCTCTAGCAGTCGATACCATATTCTTATTCGTCGCAATATGATGAAGTGCACCATTTTCTGAAGCATTTACTTTATTAACTCCAAAGGCATCATTTTGCTGCAAAGATTGTTTTTCTAAAGATAAATTTTCATCAGCTACTTGAAGAGAAGGTTTAGTTGCAGATGTCTTTGGCGTAATTGGCCCAATAGCATTTTTCGTAGCATTCATCTCAGCCTCTAATGCATTGGTTCCGTATGCCGATAATCCTTTACCAGCTAAATTTCCTGACCAAAACATCATGCCATATACAGCTAAATCTTCAAAAGCACCACGCTTACCTCTAACATCCTCTACTTCATTGCCTCTTAAATCTTTATTGGTAAATCCTTTATAAATTTGATTCGGCACGATATATATCGGATTCACCTCATCGTTTACGTTATCAAATGCTTCACCCCATCTTTTCTTGCTTGTAAGATCATCCCATACACCATTAAACCAATCCTCTATATCACGAATTGGATCGCCTTCCAAACCATCCATATCCTTACATTTTATCGGCGAGTTACTTGCAAATTGATACGGCGTTAAAGACGGATAATTTTTTGAAATAGGATCTCCACTCAAAAACCTTCCCACCCTTGGGTCATAAATCCTCATTCCATAATCCTGTTGGTTTCCTTCTCCCTTTACTTCATTATCATTCTCCTTCCCGTTAAACCCATATCGATATTGATCTCCACCTCTGAACTTCCTACCGGGCATAAAATTTCCAAATGGGTAATAATCATTCGCATTAATTATTACCGCCTCATAATAGTCAACTACTCCGTCACTGTTCAGATCAATGCCTGTTTTCTTATCAGATACCGTAATCAATACGTCTTCCGATCGATTAAATAACTCAAAGAACTTATGGCCTGCTATAAAGATAGAATTCTTCGCATCATATTCTGCATCCATATCCACATTCCTGTTCCAGACCCCCAGCCGGCTGCTGCCATACAGATGCAGCTCATTCAACATCAGCTTTCCATCTGCTCCGCCTGAATAAATGGCCATCGGGTTACCCTGCGCATCCCGCACATACCAGGTCGTCGCCGTCACATCGTCTTTTGTAACCGCCTTGCTGATACGGTTGCCCGCCACATCATAG
>CAMLGR010000252.1 GCA_946479615.1 uncultured Bacteroidota bacterium
ATGGAAGGAGTGGTACGCCGTTCAACTTATCTCACCGAAAGCGAAACAGCGTTCCAATTATTCGAACAGCATTACCAACTATTCCAGGAATGCTATCGTCAATTCTGGAAGGATTTAAAACCCTTCGCCCGGCAGCAATATGAATTGTTAAATCCCTAAGCTATCTGGTATACCTAATCAGTTATTTTTGCAAAATATCAAAACAGATATGATGAAAAGGATGTTTCTTTCTGCTCTTATCACAACAGCTACCCTTACCCTCCATGCCCAGGCAATGCCTGCCCTTGACAGGTCGCCACTGGATGTTTGTTATTCTCCCGATAATTTCCCCAACCTGAAAATCCAGGGAAAAACAACCGAACCGCTTGTTGCCCGTGTGATCTACAGCCGTCCCAAAAGGGAAGGCAGAACCGTTTTCGGAGGAAATGGCCTCGTTCCTTATGGACAGGTATGGAGACTGGGCGCCAACGAAGCCACCGAGATCCAGTTCTACAAACCCGTTACCATCGGGGGTAAAAAAATTGTAGCCGGACGATATACACTATACGCACTCGTTAATGAAACTACCTGGACTTTTATTATTAATAAAGAAACAGATACCTGGGGCGCATTCAAATATGATATCACCAAAGACGTAACAAGGATAACGATTCCTGTAGAAGCAAATAAAGACACCGTAGAAGCGTTAACTATGTTATTTTCGAGATCCGGGACGAATACCACCAACCTGGTAGTGGCATGGGAAAATATAAAAGTAGCTTTGCCGATCAATTTTTAATTCAACAATATGAATTTTAATAAACCGATTGCCTTTCTCTTACTCATACTCATTGCCTGCTCCTGCCATGAAAAAAAACAACCGGCTGCACCGGCAGAAACTACGATCCCTGACACGATGACCCAACAGCCGGCACCCGTGGCTACCAGCAATGCATATGTCAGCATCGATATTTCTCCCATGGATATGAGCTATTTTCCCGTTGATTATCCCAAACTGAAAATGGCCAGCAGTACCATAACACCTCCCATCGCAAGAGTGATCTATAGCCGGCCGCATCTTCAAAAAAGACATTTGTTTCATGACCTGTTGAAATATGAAGAACCCTGGAGACTGGGAGCCAATGAATCTACCGAAATCGATTTTTATAAACCCGTTACCATCCAGGGCAGGAAGGTGGCACCCGGCCGTTATATCATCTATTGTATACCTCACGCGGATAACTGGTCGATCATTTTAAATTCGAATATTGATTCCTGGGGACTTCACCAGGATAGTACAAAAGATATCCATCGCTTCGAAATTCCTGTAACCTTCAATAATCCCGTACAGGAATATTTTACAATGCTTTTCGAAAAAACTGATACCGGCGCAGATATTATGATCGCCTGGGATACACTCGTAGCAAGATTGCCGTTTACGTTTTAAACAATTCAAAAGTCAAAATTAAAAAGTCAAAAGGGTTACTACTACGGCAACCCTTTTGACTTTTTAATTTTGACTTTTGAATTAGTATTTTCAGCCAGCCGCAAATAATTCATGATCTTTACATCATGTGCGGCATTGCAGGTATCATACAATCCTCTTCCCGTTTTGACAAGGGTCATTTGCAAAAGATGACCGCCGCTCTCGCCCACCGCGGACCTCAGGGAGAACGCTATTGGCAAAACCCGGATAATACCGTTTTATTAGGTCATCGCCGCCTTTCTATTATCGATCTCAGTGAAGCCGCTGCACAACCGATGCATTTTCCCGATTCCCGCTATACCATTATCCATAATGGTGAGATCTATAATTATATTGAATTAAAAAAAGAACTGGAGAAAGAAGGTTATTCTTTCCGCACCCAATCCGATACAGAAGTCATACTCGCTGCTTATGACTGGTGGGACGATGAGTGTGTTGAACATTTTGATGGCATGTTTTCCTTTGCCATCTGGGATGAAGAAGAAAAGGAATTGTTTGCCGCCAGGGACCGCTTTGGTGAAAAACCATTTTTCTATCATTTCAATAACCAGGAATTTCTTTTCGCTTCCGAAATGAAAGCATTATGGGCCGCAGGCGTTCCGCGTATAGCCAACCTGAAGATGATGTTTAATTTCATCACGATCGGTTATACAGATAACCCTTCCCGTACCGAAGAAACTTTCTTTGAATCTATTTTTAAACTCCCTGCCGCTTCCCGGCTTTTTTATAAACCAGCTACCAAAGAGCTTTCTGTTGAGAAATACTGGGATATCGATCCCGATTCAGTGAACTCAACCATCAAAGACCAGGAAGCCATTGAAAGATTCCAGGAACTGCTTACTGTTTCTGTCAACAGAAGACTTCGCAGCGATGTATCGCTTGGCACCAGCCTTAGCGGTGGTCTCGACAGTTCCTCTATTGCTGCCATCATTTCCCAATCAGGCAATAGACAACAACCGCTCAGTGCTTTCACAGCCAGCTTCCCGGGATTTGAAAAAGATGAGACTGCTTTTTCCAAACAAGTCGCCGGGCATTTCAACCTGTCCCAACACCTGGTGACGATTTCTGCTGATGACCTGGCCAATGATTGGAAAACGCTTTGTTACCAGCAGGAAGAACCGGTCGGCTCTGCCAGCGTATATGCACAATACAAAGTGTTTGAACTGGCCAAACAAAAAAATGTAACCGTACTGCTCGACGGACAAGGCGCCGATGAAACACTGGCCGGGTATCATCGCTACTATAAATGGTACTGGCAGGAACTTTTTCAGAAAAGAAAACTGATCAGAAGCGGAGAAGTCAAAGCTGCCCGTAAACTGGGTGTACAGGAAAAATTTACTTATAAAAATATTATCGCTGCTCTCTTTCCTGATATCGCTTCTGTCATACTCGAACGTCAATACCTGGTGAATGCACTTCGCCAGGAGGACCTGCATAAAGATTTTGTCCGCCTGCAAAGCCGCGAAGCCTATTATAGTGTACCGGCGCAAAATGGTTTGAACAGCCGTTTATATTTTAATACCTGTATTCATGGCCTGGAAGAATTGCTTCGTTATGCCGATCGTAATTCAATGGCACACGGAAGAGAAGTGCGCCTGCCTTTTCTTAGCCATGAACTGGTCAGCTTCATTTTTTCACTACCCGCAGATTTCAAGATCAGGGAAGGCTGGACCAAATGGATATTACGCAGGACAATGGATAAAACATTACCCGATGCCATTACCTGGCGCCGTGATAAAACAGGTTTTGAACCTCCGCAAAAAACATGGATGGAGAATAAAAAAATGCAGGAACTGCTGCAGGAGGCAAAGAAAAAACTTGTAGCGGAAAAGATACTTATCAAAAATGTATTGGAAAAGCCAGTCCGATCTTCCGGCGCTTACGAAGCCAATCCCTTCGACTGGCGCTATCTGACTGCCGCCTCCTATCTATAATCCTATGTGAACCCTTTATGCCCTATGTGCCTATGTGGTAAA
>CAMLGR010000253.1 GCA_946479615.1 uncultured Bacteroidota bacterium
TCTATCCGTGTTCTATTCTTCAATCAGCGAACGATCCACCCATATCCCTATCATAAATTAATACGGTGAAGGGCTCACGGATGTCCAGCCACCATCGATTATCAATGTCTGACCGGTAATATGTTTGGCCTGTGATGACAGCAGGAATAAAGCAGCATTCGCGATGTCGGTCGTGGAAGCGGGCCTGCCGGCCGGTGTGATGCGCGACCATGTTTTATCATAATCAGGATCGTTCGCGGTACGTTCGGTGCTCGTAGCTCCCGGTGCGATACTATTGACGGTGATTTGATAGGGTGATAATTCAATCACTAAATTTTTAGCGAGCATTTCCAGCGCTGCTTTACTCATCCCATAGGCGGCCAGGTTTTTATGTGCCTGGTGACCGGTAACAGATGACATAAACAATATACGGCCGCCTTGTCCCTGTATCTTCATCTGGTTGGCTGCTGCCTGTGCCAGGAAAAAACTACCACCCAGGTTTACCTCCATTACTTTGTTAAATGAAGCAGCGGGATACGTTAAAAAATCACCGAACAGTGTAATGCCTGCATTGGCAATAGCAATATCCAGTTTTCCAAAATGACTAACTGCTGTTGCCAGCATTTTTTCAATCACGGTCATATCAGATGCATCGCCTGGTACGGCTATACAATCAGCACTTTCTTTCTTCAATTTTCCGAAAGCTTCATTCAGTAGCACCGTATCAACATCATTGACCACCACCGCAGCACCTTCTGATAAAAGGCGGCGCGCTATTTCAAAGCCGATTCCCTGACCGGCACCGGTGATGATAGCCGACTGGTTGCTGAATATTTTTTGCATAACAGGATGAAATTAGTTACTAACTGTGAAAGAATAGCTGTGATCAGCCAATTTCCAGATCTCTGGATCCTCCCCAATTCCCCGCACTTTGTTTTCCCGTTAATTAATCCTATCTTTACAATTCTTAATGTTACAGCTCTCCCAGTTTGTGTAGTGTATTCCACTCAAATGCCGTGATGGCCCTAACGTAAGGCAGGTAAAGTATCAATAACATTTTTGATAGCCTTACCACATTTTTTTAATCAAATATTTTCAAGTGTCATTTAACAATTTACAGCTCATCGAGCCTGTGCTAAAGGCTTTGAGTGAAGAGGGTTATACCAATCCTACACCCATCCAGGAGAAATCCATTCCCGCTATTTTAGAACGCAGAGACCTGCTGGGCTGCGCCCAGACCGGTACCGGCAAAACAGCGGCTTTCACCATTCCCATTTTACAATTAATGCATCAGCAATATGCTGAAGCGCCCAACGAAAGAAGGCGTTTGCAAACATTGATCTTAACACCTACCCGTGAACTGGCTATCCAGATCGGGGAAAGCATTGAAGCGTATGGCCGGTACCTCGGCCTGAGACATAAAGTGATCTTTGGTGGCGTATCGCAGTTTTCACAGGTGCAGGCGATCCGTCGCGGTGTTGATATTTTAGTGGCTACCCCGGGCCGTTTGCTCGACCTGATGCAACAGCGCCATATCTCATTAAACGATATCAGGTTCTTTGTACTCGATGAAGCAGACCGTATGCTCGATATGGGATTTGTACATGATGTAAAACGCATCATCGCCAAATTACCTTCGCAGCGCCAGACATTATTCTTCTCTGCTACCATGCCCAATGAGATCAAACAACTGGCGAATGTGTTGCTCACAGATCCTGTACGCGTGGAAGTAACGCCACCGGCATCTACCGTGGATATGATCCAGCAATTCGTTTATTATACCGAAAAACAAAATAAACAATCGCTGCTTATTCATTTGTTACAGGATCAATCCATCGAAACAGTATTGGTATTTACCCAAATGAAACATGCGGCGGATAAACTGGCCCGCACACTCAATAAAGCAGGTATACGCACCGAGGCCATTCATGGTAATAAAGCACAGAATGCAAGACAGGCCGCACTGGAGAATTTCAAAAGCCGTAAAACACGCGTTCTTGTAGCAACAGATATTGCAGCACGTGGTATCGATATCGATGAACTTACACATGTAGTGAATTATGAATTACCGAATGTACCGGAAACCTATGTACACCGTATTGGCCGTACCGGCAGGGCCGGCGCCAGCGGTATTGCGATTTCATTCTGCGATTGGGGTGAAAAAACATTCCTGACCGATATACAAAAGCTGATCCGTAAAACAATTCCTGTTGTAAAGGGCCATGCTTTTGATAATTCTTCGATGCATAGCGTACCTGTACCGGTAACTTCTTCAGCCAGTTCTTTCAGCGGCGGCAGGAGGGGTGGCAGACGCGGAAGATCATTTATGCAATCGTAAGGTAACATCCTCTTATTAAAAGCTAAATTTTACATGTGATTAGATTATTTAAAATTTAGCTTTTAGCTTTAATATATGCTTCAGTTATCCAATCAGCCATTCCCGGAATTAGTAACAGAACGGTTACTGCTGCGCAGGATCACCAAAAACGATCTGCCTGAAGTTTTTATACTTCGTTCCGATCCGCAGGTCATGCAGTTCATCGACAAGGAACCGGCCAAAACGATGCAGGACGCAGCTGATTTCCTGGCGCGTGTCGATAATGATATCGATACCAACCAGGCTATTCAATGGGCCATCACCCTGAAAGAAAATCCTTCTGTACTCATCGGTGGTATTTGTCTCTGGCATTTCCGTTTTGCCGATTACCGGGCCGAGATCGGGTATTCGCTGCTGGCTGATCATTGGAGAAAAGGAATTATGCGGGAAGCGGCAATGAAAGTAATGGCTTTTGGTTTTGAAGCATTGAATTTACACAGTATTGAAGCGAATATAAATCCCAATAATATTGGTTCGGCCAGTTTGCTGGAATCACTTGGCTTTGTAAAGGAAGCTCACTTCAAAGAAGATTATTTCTTTCGCGGAAAATTCCTGGATACGGTTATCTATTCTATTCTGCAAAAAAATGGATAGGCCTTATCTGATACAGGATCAATTTTTAAAAAGACTGGCCATCATCATTTTCTGAGAATCGGAAAGGTCCGGTACAGGAGCCAAAAAATTCTTCGATTCCAGGAATCCTTTGTACAGATCGCCCTGCAAAGTTCTTTGTTTGCCTTCTCTTTCCACTACCATGGTCATCGAAGTGCGGCTGGCATTTCGCATGAATGTATTTTCCCAGATATCATCGATATTATCTTCCGTTACTTTTACATCATTTACCGAAACAAGAATATCATCTTCCTTGATCTTTAATGCATTCTTTTCGACTTTCGTAAATGCAAATGCTTTCCTGTCGTCCATATATTTGATAGCAAAATGGCCGGCAAAATAAATGTCGGTTTTTTTCGTCGGACTATACTCATATCCCAGTTTACTGAAATACTCCGCGTAAGGAAGTGGTTTCGCACCCGTGATATAGTCATCAACAAATTGCTGCACTGCAGGATGCG
>CAMLGR010000254.1 GCA_946479615.1 uncultured Bacteroidota bacterium
TATATAATTATTTCTTGTGTATTCACCCCGGAAAATCGTTATAAATATTACTTATATCATGTAAATAACGTTTTTTATCCTCATTTTCCAAATAAATTCAGGATTTTTATTTAATTATTAATTAATATAATATATTATTTAGTACTGATTCTTACCGAAACACTATATATTTCAGGTTTCCAATAAATATTATTATTAATTGTTATATGGTGCCGTCAAAAAGTAACTGCGATCTCCAACAGTGCTATTTATGTAGTCTTTGCCTGAAGGAATGGTTACCTGCCGTAGCTGCCAACCGCATCAATCTTCGTTTTAAAAAAGGAGAGACTATTTTCCGGGAAGGAGAAGAGGTAAAAGGAATCTATTTCGTCTACTCGGGGAAAGTGAAAGTACACAAGAAATGGAACGATGAAAAAGAACTCATCCTTCGCTTTGCAGGTAACGGAGCGATACTGGGTCACCGCGGCATGGGAGGTGATAAGTATTATCCTGTGTCGGCCACGGCACTCGAACCTGTTACGGTTTGCTATATGGACCTCGGTTTTTTCAGATCCACGTTGAAAGTCAACCCCGATATGACATTGGACCTGCTTGAATTCTTCGCTGGTGAATTAAGAGAATCTGAAAAACGAATGCGCAACCAGGCTCATATGTCTGTGAAAGGCAGGGTGGCTTATGCCTTACTCTTATTAAAAGATAAATTCGGTCTCACGAAAGATAAAGAACTTGCCATCATGATCAGTCGCCAGGACCTTGCTTCCTATGTAGGAGCAACCTATGAGACAGTTTTCAGAACGCTTGGTGAACTTGCCAATGAACATGTTATCAGTCTTTCCGGAAAAAGCATCCATCTTCTCGACGAAAAAACGCTTGTTAGCCTTAGTGCATTAGAATAAAAACATACTCTTATTCCTGGCATTCTTTATCAATTATATTTTGCCTTAACGCGTTTCCGTCGTATTTTTGTATGACTAGTCTACCAAAAAAGTAGGGTTATAGTTTTCACACTCACACACAGGGAAAGACGATTTTGACTTGCAGTGTAAATCACCAATAAACTGAATAAAAGCATGCAGAGTTTTCGTACAGAGCTGGAGAATCCTATCGTAGAAAAAGATATCATTCAACTGGAAAAAAAGATAAAGGAATTCAGGGATGGTAAATTGCCCGATGAAAAATTCCGTAGCCTTCGCCTGGCCCGTGGCATCTATGGTCAAAGACAACCCGGCGTTCAAATGGTCCGTATCAAATTACCGTATGGAAAGATGACACTGGCACAATGGGAACGCATCACCCGTGTATCGGATGAATATGCTACCGGCAATTTGCATTTAACCACCCGCCAGGATGTACAGATCCACTTTGTAAGTCTCGACCGTACGCCTGAACTATGGTCAGAACTCGAACGTGATAAAATAACGATCCGTGAAGCCTGTGGTAATACGGTCAGGAATATCACTGCCTCCGACCAGGCAGGTATCGATCCTGATGAGCCATTTGATGTAACTCCCTATGCACATGGCATGTTTGAATACTTCCTGCGCAAACCTGTTTGCCAGGAAATGGGACGTAAATTCAAAATTGCCTTTTCAAGCAGCGAAAAAGATACAGGTCTTAGTTTTATCCATGACGTTGGCGCTATTGCGCGCGTACGTGTGGTAGATGGAAAAATACAGCGCGGCTTTAAGATCGTAATCGCCGGTGGCCTTGGCGCCCAGCCTTTCCTTGCTATCACTACATATGAATTCCTGGAAGAAGACCTGTTGATACCATATACAGAAAGTTTATTGCGTGTATTTGATCGTCATGGCGAACGCACCAGTCGTCATAAAGCTCGTATGAAATACCTGGTGCAGAAGATCGGCATCGATGCATTCAATGAACTAGTAGCAGGTGAACAAAAGGCATTGACACATCAGCGCTATTCCATCGATACAAAAAACATAGCTCCTCCTGTGTTACCTTCTTACCAATTACCAGCGGGAAAAGTAAAGATCAAAAATCCGTTGAATTTCGAGATCTGGAAGAAAACAAACACCGCTCCCCAGAAACAGGATGGATTTGTAGCTGTGTATGTACGCGTTTCCAATGGGAATATAAGTTCAGAAACCAGTCGCCGGTTGATCGAGAAACTGAAAAATGTAATTGCTGACGATGTACGCGTTACCGTCAACCAGGGATTGCAATTCCGCTTTGTTAAGCCAGAACATTTAGAATATGTCTATAGTATTCTCGAAACAGAAGGATTAGGAACCCCCGGTTTTGGAAGTACAGCCGATGTGATGTCTTGTCCCGGCACCGATACCTGCAATCTCGGTATCAGCAACAGCACCGGCACTGCTCTTGCTTTGTCTGAAGTGATCGAAGAAGAATATCCTGAATTTTTATATAATAAGGAAGTAGCTATCAAGATCAGCGGATGTATGAATTCCTGCGGACAGCATGGTATCGCTTCCATCGGTTTTCATGGCAGTTCATTAAAATCAAAGGGCCAGGTCTTACCAGCTTTGCAGGTATTGATCGGCGGTGGTGTGCTGGGCAGTGGTAATGGGCGTGTCGCCAATAAAGTTTTAAAGGTACCCAGCAAAAGAGGACCCGATGTATTACGCACAATATTGAATGACTATAAAGCAAATGCCGAGGCTCCTGAAACTTTTCTTTCGTATTCTGATAGAAAAGGAGAGAAATATTTCTATGATCTCCTGAAACCGTTGACCAACCTGGAAACACTGGTGGCCGAAGATTATATCGACTGGGGACACAAGGAAAGATTTGCTACCGCTATTGGTGTAGGAGAATGCGCCGGTGTGGTGATTGATCTGGTAGCCGTTTTGATCCTTGAATCAGAAGAAAAGCTGCAGCTTGCTGAAGAAGCATTTGCTATTCAGGGATGGGCCGATGGTATTTATCATGCCTATGCTTCTTTTATCAATACCGCCAAAGCATTATTATTGCAACATGGCGTTCAATGTAATACTCAAACCGGTATCATGAAAGATTTTGATACTCATTTTGTACAAAAAGGATTGTATACAAAATATGACAGCTTCAAAGAAGCGGTATTAAAAATGAGTACGGCTACTCCTTCCGAAGAATTTGGCCGTTCTTATCTCCAGGAAGCCAGGGAATTTGCTGCCTTTGCAAGAGAATTCAGAGGACAGGCGATACTGGCGGAGAAAGTTTAAGCAATTTGTCTGAACCGTGATTTGCAGGATTATTGGGATTTATAGGAAATATAAGAAAAGCTATAATAATAAAGAAGCCTCATGATTGTCGAGAGGCTTCTTTATTTACCATGATAGGACAGTGTCCCATCGGGGTCTGCGGAGCGGCCCCGATGAATCAGTTTTTTCAACAATAAATTTTATTGTAAAATAAAACTAAATAAAAAACGCGGTAGCGCCGCA
>CAMLGR010000255.1 GCA_946479615.1 uncultured Bacteroidota bacterium
CATCCACTTCTATCCGTGTTCTATTGATTCTGATATGAAAGAGGCGACACGGATGACACGGATAAAACGGATATGAATGATTTACCCGGGTTCTGGCTAAAATCCCATCATCCGTTCCATCCGTACTATCCGTGTACTCATTGTCAGACTGTCGAAATATAGCGCGTGAAATAAAAGTGAGTAAATCCATTTTATATCCGTCCATCCACTTCTATCCGTGTTCTATTGATTCTGATATGAAAGAGGCGACACGGATGGCACGGATAAAGCGGATATGAATGATTCACCGGTGTTCTATTTCTTTATCCTCCAACCCCAGGCATCGTTTGAACACGAAATACCCCAAAACTTTAAACTATATTATCTTTGCGCGTATGGCCAAAAAGACGAAAGCGGCGGCAGCCAAAGGAACCAGGAGCCGGGCAAAAAAAGCAGATCCGAAAGGGTGGAAGGCGGAAAAAGAAGAAAAGATCAACCTGCGTACATTGGCCCGTGATGAACGGACCTGGAAAATAACGGGAGCCTTATCCCTGCTTGTTTCCATCTTTCTTGTTATCGCATTTATTTCTTATTTCTTCACCCGTAAAGACGACCAGGCGATTGCCAGGGAAGGATTTTCGGCCTTATTGGGCGATGGTCAGCCTGTAGCTAACCTCCTGGGCCGCCTCGGAGCCGTTGTTTCTTATTTCTTTATCGAGAATGGATTCGGGATCGCTTCCTTATTGATCTGCACGTTCTTTTTTGTAGTCGGTATCAACCTGTTGTTTCGCCGCAAGGTCTTTTCGATCTGGCGCAACCTGAAATATGTTACCGTTGGATTGCTGTTCCTCTCCGCTACACTCGCTTTCATCTTTTCACGCAGCGGGTTTCCTTTTGGTGGTATGGTGGGGAATATGATCAGTGATAAACTCGAATCTGTGTTCGGAAAGATCGGTGCAGCGGCTGTATTGCTGGTTATCGGGTTTGGTTATTTTATCTGGCAATTCAACCCCGCGTTTAATATGCCGCAAAAGAAAAAGGCATT
Organism: uncultured Bacteroidota bacterium; assembly: GCA_946479615.1. The sequence goes on from CAMLGR010000255.1 coordinate 1,025, forward strand.
ACCGGAAGAAATGGAAGAGGGGCAAGAGGAAGAAGAGGGCCCCGCCCTGTTTTTGGAAGAAGACACAGTACCTGCGAATAAAACCGGTCATAAAACAAAATCCGTCGACAAGATGATCCCGGTATTGCCGGAAGAAGAAAAATGGCAGGATCTCAAAGTCATTGAAAAAGAAGAGCCGGAACCTTTTGAAGAAGATCAGTCTGTGGTAGAAAAAGAAATCGTCAATGATCTTTTTCATTCGCATGAAGCCACGCTGAATGATAAATTGATAGAGCCTGAACCGATCCCTGAACCCATCAAACCTAAAAAGGAAATACCCGGCGATCTGCCACTCGAGATCAAGAGTGTACCCGATAAGGAAATCCCGGAAGAAGAGGAAGCCGCACAGGTCAATGTCGAGAACCTGCCACCGTATGAACCGACACTGGATCTGCGTGATTATAAATATCCCACATTAGGGTTGCTGGAAACACATGGCAGTGAAAAGATCATCCAGGATGCCAATGAACTGGAGAATAACAAGAACCAGATCATTTCTACATTAAGAAACTATGCGATCGAGATACAAAAGATCAGCGCTACAGTAGGACCAACCGTTACCTTATATGAAATTGTTCCTGCCGCCGGTGTGCGTATTTCCAAGATCAAAAACCTGGAAGACGATATCGCTTTAAGTCTCGCGGCGCTCGGTATCCGTATCATTGCTCCGATCCCGGGTAAAGGAACGATTGGTATCGAGGTTCCCAATGTAAAAAAGACGGTTGTCAGTATGAAGACCTTGCTGGCATCGGATAAATTCCAGCATAATACCTATAGTTTGCCGATCGCTATTGGTAAAAAGATCGATAATGATAATTTCATTGTGGATCTTGCATCCATGCCGCACCTATTGATGGCGGGTGCTACCGGCCAGGGTAAATCGGTGGGTTTGAATGCGATCCTTGTTTCTCTATTATATAAAAAACATCCCTCGCAGTTAAAACTGGTACTGATCGATCCGAAGAAAGTAGAGCTGAGTGTATACCGTCATATTGAAAAACATTTCCTCGCCAAACTGCCGGGTGAAGAAGATGCGATCATTACCGATACCAAGAAAGTAGTTCATACCCTGAATGCGCTTTGTATAGAAATGGATAACCGGTACGACCTGTTAAAAGAAGCAGGCGCCCGGAATATCAAGGAATACAACGAAAAATTCATCAAGCGTAAACTAAATCCGCAGAAAGGACACCAGTATTTACCTTTTATCGTACTCGTTATCGATGAGTTTGCCGACCTGATCATGACAGCCGGCAAGGAAATTGAAATGCCGATCGCGCGGCTGGCACAGTTGGCAAGAGCGGTTGGTATTCACCTGATCATTGCCACACAGCGTCCTTCGGTAAATATTATCACCGGTACGATCAAAGCCAACTTCCCTTCGCGTATTGCATTTAAAGTTTCTTCCAAGATAGATTCACGGACAATTCTCGATATTGGCGGTGCAGAGCAACTGATCGGGAAAGGCGATATGCTGATCTCGCATAGCGGTGAGCTGGTCCGTTTGCAGTGTGCTTTTGTCGATACACCTGAAGTGGAAGAGGTGGTGGAATTTATCAGCCAGCAACGCGGCTATCCGCAGGCATTCTTATTGCCTGAATATATTGATGAAAAAGAGCTGGAAGGAAAAGAATTTGATCTGGCTGACCGCGATTCGCTGTTTGCGGATGCAGCCAAACTGATTGTGCAGAACCAGGTAGGCTCCACATCCTTGTTGCAGCGACGCATGAAACTTGGCTATAACAGGGCGGGGCGGTTGATGGACCAGTTGGAAGCAGCGGGTATTGTAGGCCCCAGCCAGGGCAGCAAAGCCAGGGATGTGCTGATCCGTAACGAGATTGACTTGCAGCAACATCTGGACGCTTTGGGATAGTGAATTGTTAATAAAAATCCCCATTTGCAACCCGGTACAATGATTGCACATCTAAGTTCGTAATTACCTATTTTTGCCCACTTTGTGGGGAATCCATTAAATAAAAAATAAGAATCATGCGGATTTTATACATGGTCATGGCATTATCGGTTGCTTCTTTCGCAGCCCAGGCACAGACTGATCCTAAGGAAGCTAAAAATGATC
>CAMLGR010000256.1 GCA_946479615.1 uncultured Bacteroidota bacterium
GAACTCGTATCACCACCGTGAAAGGGTGGTGTCCTAACCCTTAGACGAACGGGCCTTTTCAGGATGCCGGCAGCTATTGCCCCGGACCTCCCAGGAACACCGGGGTTTTACTCCCCTTACTCCTGTTTTAAAGGACGGCAAAGATAGGTTTGCGATAGTTTTTGACCAAATGTTTTTTGCCTGTTTTTCATTAACTTGCCTGCCCGATTGCCACAGCCATTCCAGGATTGCAATTAATTGCAATCCTGTAACTTCGCCACGCATTTTTTAAACTTAAAAAAAATCTCTTGCAATGAGTACAGTTAAAGTCGCCATCAATGGCTTCGGACGTATCGGCCGCCTTGTTTACCGCCAGATCTATAATATGGAAGGTATCGATGTGGTTGCAATCAATGACCTTACCAGCCCCGCCGTACTGGCCCACCTCCTCAAATACGATAGCGCACAAGGCCGCTTTAACGAAGATGTAAAAGCTACCGACAATTCCATCGTAGTCAATGGTGATTCAATCCGCATATATACCCAAAAAAATCCCGCCGAAATTCCCTGGAAAGACCACGGTGTTGACGTAGTACTGGAATGCACCGGCTTCTTTGCCGATAAAGACAAAGCCGCCGCCCACATCACTGCCGGCGCCAAACGAGTAGTCATCTCGGCCCCCGCTACCGGCGACCTGAAAACGATCGTCTTCAACGTCAATCATAAAATACTCGATGGCAGCGAAACAGTCATCAGTTGCGCTTCCTGCACCACCAATTGCCTGGCGCCAATGGCACAGGTACTCGACGAAAAATTTGGCATCGTGAATGGTCTTATGACAACGATCCACGCCTATACAAACGATCAGAATACACAGGATGCACCGCACCCGAAAGGTGATCTTCGCCGCGCCCGTGCAGCCGCCCAGAATATCGTTCCCAACAGTACCGGCGCCGCCAAAGCAATTGGCCTGGTCCTTCCCAACCTCAAAGGCAAACTCGATGGCAGTGCCCAGCGTGTTCCCGTTCTTACCGGCTCACTTACCGAAGTAACAGCCGTATTAGGTAAGAAAACAACAGTAGAGGAAGTGAATGCAGCGATGAAAGCCGCTTCCAATGAAAGCTTTGGGTATACAACCGACGAAATCGTCAGCACGGATGTTATCGGCAGCAGCTATGGCTCTTTATTTGATGCTACACAAACACGTGTACAAACAGTAGGAGATACGCAACTGGTGCGTACTGTTAGCTGGTATGATAATGAAATGAGCTATGTGAGCCAGTTGGTTCGCACCGTTCATTACTTTGCCACGCTGATCAGCAAATAATAGTTCAGGGTTTAAGGGTTTAAAGGTCTAAGGGTTTAATCGTTTAAGGATTCTGTCAAACGGTATGAATAATTTCTGCTGTGACAACCCTTAAACGATTAAACCGCTAAATCCTTGAACCTTTAAACCCTTTCCATTTCTAACGATTGAACCTTATATATGAAAATCATGAATATCGACGGACTTACGTCCAGCGAGATTCAGCAGAAGATCGAAAGTGGTTACCGGTTCGTGTACTTCTGCTGTACCATATCTCTTATAATTGTTACCTTCAGGCGAACATCCAATGTTTATCTGCTCCGTTCCCGTAAAAACGCACCCAACAGGGTTTTATACACACTCCTCTCTTTCTTATTCGGATGGTGGGGCATCCCCTGGGGGCCTAAGCATACGATGAAAGCCATTATCACTAATCTGCGGGGCGGTAAAGATGTTACCGGTGAGGTAATGGCCACTGTGGCAGGATATGAATTATTTGAAGAAGCCAATAACAAACGCTGATCGTTATTTTAAAACAAGTATAATGTCAAAATTTACTGAACACAATTTTAAAGGAGAAAAAGCCCTTGTCAGGGTTGATTTCAATGTACCACTGAACGATAAATACGAGATCACCGATGATACGCGAATGCGCGCAGCCATCCCTACTATAAAAAAGATCACCAGCGATGGCGGAGCTGTTATATTAATGTCGCATCTCGGCCGCCCGAAAGACGGACCCACAGAAAAATATTCATTGAAACATCTTGTCAAACATCTCAGCGAATTGCTGGGTGGACAACCCGTACAGTTTGCCGATGATTGTATTGGTGAACAGGCTGTATCAACTGCCGGTAAATTAAAAGGTGGCGAAGTATTGTTGCTGGAAAATCTCCGCTTTTATAAAGAAGAAGAAAAAGGAGATAAAGCATTTGCTGAAAAATTATCCAAACTGGGCGATGTATGGGTCAACGATGCATTTGGCACCGCTCATCGCGCGCATGCTTCCACGGCGGTCATCGCTGAATTTTATCCCAAAGAAAAAAGATTATTCGGATTGGTGATGGAAGGCGAAGTGTCCAGCGCAGAAAAAGTATTGCATAATTCAAACAAACCTTTTGTCGCTATCATCGGTGGCGCTAAAGTGTCCGATAAGATCCTTATCATCGAAAACCTGCTGGAAAGAGCTACCGATATCATTATCGGTGGAGGCATGGCCTACACCTTTATGAAAGCCGAAGGCGGAAACATTGGTAAATCATTGTGTGAAGAGGAACGCATCGGCACAGCGCTCGACTTATTAAAAAAAGCAGAAGCGAAAGGAGTATGTATTCACCTGCCATCCGATTCCGTGGTCGCTGATAAATTTGCGGCGGATGCCAATACTTCTTCTTCTCCCAGTAATAATATACCCAATGACTGGATGGGACTGGATATTGGTCCCAATGCAGTGGAACAATTCACCAATGTGATCCATCGTTCCAAAACCATTTTATGGAACGGACCGATGGGCGTTTTTGAAATGGAAAAATTCCAGCATGGCACCAAAGCGATCGCAGTGGCAGTAGCCAAAGCCACCAAAGACGGTGCTTTCTCACTGGTAGGCGGCGGAGATTCTGTAGCAGCCGTCAATCAATTCGGGTTTGCCGACAAAGTAAGTTATGTCTCTACCGGCGGCGGCGCCATGCTCGAATACTTCGAAGGAAAAGAACTACCCGGCATTGCTGCTGTGAAATCCTGATAAAAGCTCTATAATAGTAAACCCTATGTGGAACCTATATGTCCTATGTGCCTATGTGGTGAATCTACGCCATGCAGATAGTGTACTGTAATTGCCTG
>CAMLGR010000257.1 GCA_946479615.1 uncultured Bacteroidota bacterium
TAATGCTTTCGCAATGAATGAGTTCGGGTCTCCCACCCACGTTTAACGTAGATGGGCGGCAAAAATAAAGGAAAATACGATCAGGGCAAAATCAGAACGGTATTAAGATCAGGATAATTAGCTTTTCCCCGGGCTTCCTTCGCACCTTGTTCGGGTCTTGTTCGGGGATAAAGCGTTCCGAGCGCTTTATCTCCGAACAAGACCCGGGGAAATCCCCGGCGAAACCTGTCCCACGGCTCACCAGGTGACACCTTCCCCCCGAGGTGACACCCTATGCCTCGAAGGTGTCACCTCCTATTTACCCTTCATTTTCTTAGCTTTACCGCATTAACAATCCCTCAATACATGAAAAAATTGCTGATCCCGGCTCTCCTGCTGCTGGGTTATCCACTGTTTGCACAATTAAAGGCAGACGATGTCAAAACATTTACGCTCAAAAACGGCATGAAGTTCCTTGTCGTTGAAGACAATTCCATCCCCAATGCCAATATGTACCTTTTTTATAAGGTCGGCTCCCGCAACGAGCACCAGGGCATTACCGGTCTCTCCCATTTCTTTGAACACATGATGTTCAACGGCGCCAAAAAGTATGGCCCCAAATTGTTTGACCGCACCATGGAGTTCAACGGCGGTTCCAATAACGCCTATACCACCGAAAACGTAACGGTATATACCGACTGGTTCCCCTCCAGCGCCACCGAAGTGATGTTTGACCTGGAAAGCGATCGCATCGCCAGCCTCAGCATCGATCCCAAGATGGTGGAAAGTGAAAGAGGTGTCGTCCTCTCGGAAAGAAGTACCGGTCTTGAAAATTCTCCCTGGCGACTGCTGGGTGAATCCGTACAGGCACAGGCTTTCCAGGAACACCCTTACCACTGGCCCGTGATCGGTTACGAAGATGATATGAAGAACTGGACACAGGGCGATCTCGAACGTTATTTCAAAACGTATTATGCGCCCAATAACTGCGTAGTGGTGGTATCGGGAAATGTAAAGTTCGATAATATCAAAAAACTGGCAGAGCAATACCTCGAACCTATTCCCGCACAGCCGACGCCACCAGTGATCCATATTGTAGAGCCTCCGCAAACAGGCGAAAGAAGGATCACCGTGCAAAAAGATGTAGCTACTCCCTATATCAGCATCGCTTTTAAAACACCGGAAACCAAACACGAAGATTATTATGCACTTACCCTGCTCAGCGATATCCTCAGCAGCGGCAAATCATCCCGTCTGTATGCTTCCCTGGTCGATAAAAAACAACTGGCGACTGCAGTCTTCAGTTCTATGGATCAAAGCTTTGATCCCTATTATTTCTCCGTGAATGCCATTGCTGCCAAAGGCGTGGATGAAAACACACTGGAGAAAGGTATTTACGAAGAACTGGATAAAATAAAAACAGGTGGCGTCACCGATAAAGAATTACAGAAAGTAAAGAATCAGAAATTGATGGAGTTCTACAACCAGGTAGAAACCATCGATGGCAAATCCAATAATATCGGCACCTACGAGTTGTTTTTTGATGATTATAAAAAGATGTTTGAAGCGCCCGACCGTTTCAATAAAGTATCGGTTGATGATATCAAACGTGTAGCCAATAAATATTTTGTCAAAACCAGCCGCACAGTAGGCGTTTTAAAATCAAAAACGGAGGATTAATTTTATGAAATCAGTACGATATATAATAGCAGTGATTGTTCTGCTGGCTTCATTGGCGACAACGGCGCAGGATTATAAATTACCTGCCTACCAGAAGTTTACCCTGAAAAACGGGTTGACCGTTTATTTAATGGAACAACACGAGGTTCCTACTATCAATGTATCAGTGATCTTGTCCGCCGGAGCTATCTATGATGGTGATAAAGCAGGGCTTGCTTCACTGACGGCTGTCTCCCTGAAACATGGCACCAGATCATATCCGAAAGCAACGCTGGATGAAGAACTCGATTTCATGGGCGCTTCCGTGAATACGTTTGCATTTAAAGAATCGGCTGGTCTATCGGCCGAGTTTGCTGCCAAAGACAGGGATAAAGTATTAAACATTATCAATGAATTATTGACAGCTCCTGTTTTTGATACCGCAGAGTTCAGTAAAGAAAAAAGAAGGGTGTTGTCGAGACTGGAGCAGGCGAAGGAAAGTCCCCGTGCAGTGATCGGTTCTTATTTTGATAAATTCTTATACGGCGATCACGTATATGGGAATATCATCAGCGGAACAGTGACTACGGTATCCGGGTTGCAGTCAGCCGATATTCAGAAATTCTATAAAGAGAATTATATACCGAATGGTTCTGCCATTGCTATCGCCGGAGATTTTAACAGCAAGGAAATGAAAACGGTTGTCACGAATCTTTTTTCCGGTTGGAAACAGGGTAAACAAGCCGATGCAAGTTTAGCGGCCAAACCGATCAATCAACCAACCGGCAATCGTGTATTGTTAGTGAATAAGAATGATGCTAGGGAAACGACGTTCTTCATCGGTGCACCAGGCATCAGCCGCAACAATCCTGACTATGTTGCCATCGAAGTAGTGAACACTTTATTCGGCGGACGTTTTACATCGATGCTGAATGATGAATTACGGGTGAATACAGGATTGACCTATGGCGCGAGCAGTCGTTTCTCCCCATTGAAAAATGGCGGTAGTTTTTACATCACTACATTTACCGCCCTGAAGAGTACGGAAGCAGCTATCGACACTACTTTAAGTGTGATCAAACGCCTGCATACAAAAGGCATCGATGATGACATGCTGGCTTCAGCGCGTAATTATGTAAAAGGACAATTTCCTCCCCGTTATGAGACTGCCGGTGAGCTGGCCGGATTGATGACGCAAATGTTCTGGTACAAATTTGATGAATCATTCATCAATAATTTCCAGAAGAATGTAGATGGACTAACTATGGATAAAGCTAAACAGATCATCGATAAATATTTTCCGCAGGATAAACTGCAATTCATTCTTGTAGGCAAGGCATCCGAAATTAAAAAGATAGCTGAAAAATACGGCCCGGTTACCGAAGTGCAGATCACGGAAGAGCCGAAGAAAGCATTCTAATTAGGTGTTAGGTGTTAGGTGTTAGGTGTTAGGTGTTAGGTGTTAGGTGTTAGGT
>CAMLGR010000258.1 GCA_946479615.1 uncultured Bacteroidota bacterium
AAGTTTTAACTTCAAAAAATGATTCATGAGGATTATTATTGTTGGCAATGGCATGGTTGGCTACAAATTTTGCGAAAAACTGGTCTCCAGGTCTGCACCAGCACAGTTTCAGCTTACCGTGTTTGGCGAAGAAGTCCGGCCGGCTTATGACCGTGTTCATCTTAGTGAATTCTTTTCAGGCAAATCAGCCAGCGATCTCTCGTTGGCGCCTGCTTCCTGGTATACTGATAATAATATAAAGCTCCATCTCGGCGACCCGGTAAAAGAAATCGATCGCAGACTGAAACAGGTTTATTCTTACAAAGGAGTATCGCTTCCCTACGACATATTGATACTGGCTACTGGTTCATCCGCTTTTGTTCCTCCTATACCCGGGGTTGAAAAAGACGGTGTGTTCATATATCGTACGATTGAGGATCTGGAGTTGATGACGGCGTATGCCAAAAAAGCCCGTAAAGGTGCTGTCATTGGCGGAGGATTGCTGGGTTTGGAAGCTGCAAAAGCTATGATCGATCTGGGAATAACAGATACCTCTGTCATTGAATTTGCTCCCCGCCTGATGCCCCGCCAGATAGATGAGGCAGCAAGCAATATGCTGAAAAGAAAACTGGAATCGCTCGGACTGCAAATTCTTACCAATAAGAATACAACCGAAATAGCCGGAGATGATTGCATCCGTGAAATGAAGTTTACTGACAACTCCAGCATCGAAGTGGATATGCTCGTGATCTCGGCCGGCATTAAACCAAGAGATGAACTGGCAAAACAAAGTGGGTTAGCAACAGGTCCGCGCGGGGGTATCATTGTGAATGAAAAAATGCAAACCTCCGATCCGTTCATTTATGCGATCGGTGAATGTGCCTTATATAATAATATGATCTATGGATTGGTGGCACCGGGCTATGAAATGGCGGATGTAGTGGTAGCAGGATTGACCGGCGCGGGTAAATCTTTCTCCGGTTATGATATGAGCACCAAATTAAAACTGATCGGGGTGGATGTAGCCAGTTTTGGAGATCCTTTTTCACATGAAGAAGAATGCCGCACGGTGGTCTTCGAGGATAACCGGAAAGGAGTTTATAAAAGGATCAATATATCAAATGATGGTAAACATTTACTGGGTGGTATATTGATAGGTGATGCAGAACAGTACAATATGTTATTGCAAACCTGTAAGAATAAAGTAGTGCTTCCTCCCGATCCGGAAGATGTCATACTGGGAAACAGGGGTCATGCTGACGAAGGCGGGAATGGGGTGCTCGGTCTGCCTGATGATGCCATTATCTGTAGTTGCGAAAGTGTTACCAAGAAAGGTATCTGTTTGGCGGTAAGCGATGGATGTGAATCGATGGAAGCATTAAAAAAATGTACCAGGGCCGGTACAGGGTGTGGTGGTTGTGTGCCGATGGTCAAAGACCTGATGCTGTACACCATGAAGGCACAGGGAAAATATGTAAGGAATGTTTTGTGCGAACATTTCAATTACAGCCGCCAGGAATTGTTTGATATGGTAAAGATGAACCAGTTAAAGACTTACGACGATGTGATCGATAAATTAGGTCATGGATATGGTTGTGAAATATGTAAACCGGCTGTAGCTTCTATTCTCGCCAGTCTCTGGAATGAAATGATCCTGAAAAAAGGAAATGATACGGCGCAGGATAGTAATGATCGTTTCCTTGCTAATATTCAAAAAGGCGGAACCTATTCTGTAGTGCCGCGTATTCCGGGTGGTGAGATCACGCCGGACAAATTAATTATTATCGGCCAGGTGGCTAAAAAATACGGATTGTATACTAAGATCACCGGCGGTCAGCGTATCGATATGTTTGGCGCGCATGTCAGTGATCTGCCTTTGATATGGGAAGAATTGATCGGCGCAGGTTTTGAAAGCGGTCATGCATATGGCAAGGCATTGCGAACGGTTAAGAGTTGTGTAGGCAGCACCTGGTGCCGTTTTGGTTTGCATGATAGTGTGAGCTATGCTATTCGTATTGAAGAACGATACCGCGGGTTACGTGCACCGCATAAAATAAAATCTGCTGTCAGCGGGTGCATCCGTGAATGTGCAGAAGCCAAAAGCAAGGACTTCGGCATTATTGCCACGGAAAAAGGTTGGAACCTTTATGTATGCGGTAATGGCGGCAGCAAGCCACAGCATGCGTTGTTGCTGGCGACTGATCTTGATAGTGAGACCTGTATAAAATATATCGATCGGTTCCTGATGTTTTATATCAAGACGGCGGATCCGCTGGCGCGTACGGCCACCTGGCTTAATAAAATGGATGGTGGTATTGATTATTTGAGAAATGTGATTGTAAACGATAGCCTGGGTATGTGTGCGCAATGGGAAGAAGAAATGCAATTGTTGGTCAACGCGTATCAATGCGAATGGAAAGAAGCAGTGGAAAACCCGGAGATAAGAAAACGATTCAATCATTTTATAAATGCACCCGAAGAAAAAGATCCTACGATCAGGTTCGAGGATTTGAGAGATCAGAAGAAGGCGGCGGAATGGAAATAATCAATGCTTTCCTCAAGTGAATTGCTTCTTACGATTGCCAACTATAGTTCCATCGTTCCTGACGATTGCCTGCCATATTATTTACAAAGATTTTTTTTAATCATAAAAAAACGAGTATGAATAATGTTAATTCAATGCACACATTTGATGATATGCCATTAGCCATCGGCGATCTTACCTGGTTCTATGCCTGTTCTGCTGAAGAGGTGCCCGGTAATGGTGGTGTATGTGTGAAATATAAAGAAGAACAGATCGCACTTTTCTATTTCGCAAGACGGAGTGAATGGTATGCCACACAAAATCTTTGCCCTCATCGCAGGCAAATGGTATTGAGCCGGGGCATGATCGGTTCACAGGGTGAAGAACCAAAAGTTGCCTGTCCTTTTCATAAAAAAACTTTTTCTCTTAAGACGGGCGCTTGTTTAAACGATGATGAATGCGCTATTAAAACATATCCCGTGAAAGTGGAAAATGGGATGGTGTATATAGGGATGAACAGGTGAATGGTGAATGGTGAATGGTGAATGGTGAATGGTGAATGGTGAATGGTGAA
>CAMLGR010000259.1 GCA_946479615.1 uncultured Bacteroidota bacterium
AACCGGACAGAAGGAAAACGCTGGCTCCACCAGCTATAGCGATGCGGCTCGGGATGATACTCACGGAAGGTATCGATCCACCCGCTGTTTAAAAATTTTGTCATCCATTCTCTTTCTTCAGGTAAAAAACCGGATGATTTCTTATTGCCTTTCGGATCATGAATATCTATTTCATTATGGGCAATATTATAATCGCCGCAAAGAATGAGTTTGGGATATTTCTTTTTTAATGTATTGAGATATACATAAAATTCATCCAGCCATACATATTTGAAACTTTGACGCTCATCACCACTGGTACCGGATGGAAAGTAAGCATTGATCAGGCGGATATCACCAAAATCCAATTGGATCACTCTTCCTTCATCATCGCTTACCTTATGCCCTGTACCATATTCGACATGGGTTGGTTTTATTTTAGTGAATACGGCTACGCCGCTGTATCCTTTTTTCTGGGCGCTGAACCAATAATCTTCATACCCCAGGTCATTAAAAAGTTTATGATTCACATTGTCCTTGACCGCTTTCGTTTCCTGTACACAGATAATATCGGCGGGATTTGTTTTTAACCAATCGATAAGACCTTTGTTGATCGCAGAGCGGATACCGTTTACATTATAACTGATGATGCGCATGAAAAAAAATTGAAGGTTCAAAGTACAAAAAAACGTCTGAACAAAAGGAATGTCTGAACCATGATTTGGGGGATTAACAGGATTTATATGAATTAAAGAAGTTGCCTGATTGGAATTATTTCTTTCCGTAAATCCTGTTAATCCCCCAAATCATGGTTCAGACAATTGTTATACTTTTAATGTTCCGCAACAATCGTAGTCATTATGAATGAATCTGAAAGAATAATCCCTGCCAAAGAACATGTGTTTTTAGATGGACCCAAAAGCCGGGGGTATGAGTTTGGTTTTGCGTTCCGCGTATTCAAACAATTTATCAAAGGATTTCGTACGCTTCATTTTGCCGGTCCCTGTATTACTGTATTTGGTTCGGCCCGTTTCAAAGAAGATCATCCTTATTATACGCAGGCCCGGGAATTTGGTAAACGGATCGCCGGCCTGGGTTTTACCACGCTGACCGGCGGCGGACCGGGTATCATGGAAGCGGCTAACCGTGGCGCTTTTGAAAACGGCGGCTACTCTATTGGCTGCAATATTCAACTTCCTTTTGAACAACAGGCCAACCCTTATGTACAGAAGTCTGTCACCTTCGAGCATTTCTTCGTTCGCAAAGTATTGCTGGTAAAATATTCCTACGCGTTTATTATCCTGCCCGGTGGGTTTGGTACCATGGATGAGTTATTCGAGACCGTTACCCTGGTACAAACCAAGACCATCACCCAGTTCCCGGTCGTGTTGTTTGGAACGGAATACTATAAAGAACTGTGGGATATGTTCCAGATCATGGCGGATAAGGGCACCATTTCCAAAGAAGATCTGTCGCTGGTACTGCTGACCGATGATATGGATGCTGCTATGGAGCACGTCAGGAATTATATCCAGTCCAACTATAAGGTAAAGCCCCGGAAACGGCTCTGGTGGCTGTTTGAGAAGCGATGAAGGTATAATGTGTATTTTTTACACTATCTTGCCTTTTTTACTCAAAGACTGCTCCCGTATGAAAAGAATGATAACCATCGGGCTGCTGCTTTTTGCACAGCTCGCTTTTGCCGCCGGCAATTATCAGGTATTCTCTCCCGGAAAAGAAATCAGGTTGACCGTGAACCACACAGATGATGGCGAGGTTCGCTACAGCGTCGACTTTAAAGCCAGACAGGTGATCCTGCCTTCCTCGCTTGGATTTGTTTTCTTCCAGCCCAGTGTCAAACTCAACAGATTTGTTGTGCTGAGTACCGACACCCATGATGTAGATGAAACCTGGAAACCGGTCTGGGGTGAAGTAAGTACCATTCGTAATAACTATAGCGAACTGCTGTTAAAACTGAAAGATGTATCGGGTTCGGATATCGAACTCAATATTACGTTCCGTGTATTTGATGATGGTATTGCTTTTCGTTACGAATTTCCGGCTCAGGACAGTCTTCAGCATTTCGTAGTCGCGGATGAACTGACACAGTTTGCCATGACAGGCGACCATAAGGCATTCTGGATCCCGGGTGATTATGATTCCAATGAATTTTCCTACTATACTTCCAAACTAAGCGCGGTGGATGCTTCCGGTGGCGGCAATGCACAGGAGATCTATGCCAAAACCTTTTTTGATAAGAACGGTGTGCAGACACCGCTGATGATGAAAGCCGATAACGGCATGTATATAAACATACATGAAGCGGTACTGGTGAATTATCCCGCGATGGACCTGTTGCTGGATAAATCATCTATGACATTTACTTCCCAACTGGTACCCGATGCCGTAGGTAACAAAGCCTATTTGCAAACACCGGCTAAAACACCCTGGCGCACGATCATTATGAGTGATAAAGCGGTGAATATCCTGGGTTCGCACATGATCTTAAACCTGAATGAACCCAGCACCATTGCTGACCCGTCATGGATCAAACCACAAAAGTTTGTGGGTGTATGGTGGGAGATGCATGTAGGAAAAAGCAGTTGGGATTACAGCGGCAGCCAGGTTGGATCGCAACAGGCTACCAAAGTGCCGCATGGTGCTACTACGGCCAATGTAAAAAAGTATATTGATTTTGCTGCGCAGAACGGTATCGACGGAGTGCTGGTAGAAGGGTGGAATGTGGGCTGGGAAGATTGGTTTGGCCAATGGAAAGAAGATGTATTTGATTTTGTAACACCTTACCCTGATTTTGATGTGAAAGAATTATCAGCCTATGCAAAATCGAAAGGAGTAAAGATCATCATGCACCATGAAACTTCGGCTTCTGTAACTAATTATGAAAGATGGATGGATACCGCTTACCGGTTTATGAAAAATAATGGATATGATGCCGTGAAAACAGGATATGTCGGTAAGATCATTCCCCGCGGCGAGCATCACGATGGACAATGGATGGTCCGTCATTATGAAAGAGTAGCAAAGAAAACGGCGCAATACCATATCATGCTGGATGCACACGAA
>CAMLGR010000260.1 GCA_946479615.1 uncultured Bacteroidota bacterium
GGCGGCCCAGAAGGAAAGATCACCGGTTGAAAAACTGATATTCGTGGGACAGGCCTGGTCCTGTGCAAAAACCCGCGTGATACCCATGGTACAACACAATAACAATATCATCCATTTGCTTCTCATAAACGGGTAAGACGTCTTATACTTTCAGTGTACGAAAAACCGGCAGACAACCGCCAGGATTTAGCGCTTAAAATACTCCAAAAACGTTCATTTTCATAGTATTCGCGTCTCAATTCAAAACTTTGACACAAAAACGATGAAATCTGTATGTTTATTTCAAAAAGAGCAGGATAAGGGGTTGTTTTACAGCGAAATTACTCCCTATCCGCCGGAGGGCATGGGTGTAAGGAAAATTTAACCTTTTGGTTGGGTTTGTTTGATGCGGCGGGATTTTTTGGTGTTAGGAGTGTTACATGTCACAATAAGTATCTTTGCGGATTTCTTTAACACCTAACACCTACTCTTCATCATCTGACTATATTGGGCTGTTTAAACAGTCCGAAATCGCTGAGTGCAATACAGGCATCAGCACCCGTGATCCGCAATCTCAATTTATTGGTGCTGATGTTTTGAGGCAACCGGATCAGCCGGTTGGCTCCGATCGTGGTAGCGATAGCCAGTTCTTTCCATTGGTTATTATCCCAGGTATCGATAGCAAAAGAAGTGATCCGCTGCCCGAGTTTGATGTTCTCCCGTAAACGGATAATATTAAAGGACTGCTTTTCTCCCAGGTCGATGATCAGTTGCGGATCGGTCACTTCATCATCCGTGGCCCAGTAACTATAGCGGTCATTATCGGTTAAAAAAGCAGGTCCATATTTCACTTTATTTTTCCCACGGATATTGCTTGCGGTGAATACTGCATGCTTCGCCAGGTTTTGAGAAAATGTTTGTTTCAATAATGCACCAAATTCTTTCAATGATCTTACATCGTTCGGATGCAGTAAACCATCCGGTCCTGGTGCAATACCCAGGTCAAGAGCTGCACCGCGACCAACACTCTGGTAATAAAGATCGAGCAGGGTTTGCGGAGATTTTACCTGTTCATCCTGCGATGCATGATAAAACCATCCCGGCCGCAGGGGTACATCGCATTCAGCCGGCATCCAGTATTCACCATGATGTGTACCTTCTGTCGAAAGCCAGTCCTTAATATATCCATTGGCCGGTTTCTTTCCTGCGTCCGGCGCTTCGGGAGTAAAGGTGGCCCAGCAGGTTTCGCCGGCATGTCCTTTTTCATTCCCCACCCATCTTATATCGGGTCCGATATCACCGAAGATCACTGCAGAAGGTTGCATTTCCCGTACGATCGCAAACGTGGTGTCCCACCCATAGTAACTGGTGCGGTCGATGGTACGTTGTTCACGTGCACCGCCATAATATCCATCGCCTCCGTTCGCACCATCATGCCAGGAAATAAATAAGGGGCCATAATTGCTATACAATTCTTTTAATTGTGCGCGGTACAGGTTCACATATCCCGGTTGACCATAAGAAGGATTGTTCCTGTCCCAGGGTGAACAGTACACGCCGAGTTTCATTCCGAGTTTATCACAGGCAAGCTGGTATTCTTTGATCATATCTCCTTTGCCGTGACGCCAGGGACTTTTCGAAATGTTATGTTCAGTTGTTTTCGTGGGCCAGAGACAAAGTCCATCATGATGTTTGCTGACAACGATCACACCTTTAAAACCACCGGCTTTTACAGCGCCGACAATCTGGCTGGCATCGAAACGAACAGGGTTCACGATAGAAGGATCTTCATCACCATAAGCCCATTCTTTATCAGTATAAGTAGCAGCTCCAAAATGCACCAGGCAATACATTTCCATTTCCTGCCATTTCAATTGTGCCGGTGTTGGCAAGGGGCCATAAGGTTTTGGAGGAGCTTGTGCAGAAACAAAAACACTGGTAAAAAATAATATGACTACGGAAAGTTTTCTCATATTGTATAGAATGATTATCCCCTTTCATTCTTTGCTGACTGATCTACGGTCATTATTCAATGAACGGTACTTCTGGGGTGACATGCCTATTATTTCCCGGCAACATTTTTTATAGTAGCAATCAGGAGGGAAATTAATGAAAAGACGGGAGAGTATTATAGAAAGGGGAATAGAACAAGTATAGAAGTGTTTTTTTACCACATCCTCCCTTCTACACAGAGGGCAGAGGAAAACAGGATTGCAGAGTTGGTAAAAGCTTCCAATAGTGTTTATTTCAACGACATCAATATTGTTACATTGCTTTGAGCTGGCCTACTACCCTGTCTATTACGTCCTCCAGTTTTATGATCAATCCTTCGAGCCTGGGAGAATGGGGTTCTTCGGTAGCCAGCAGTTCAATATCACGCACGTCCTGGTATAATATGCCGATGCCCATATTATCGATACCGGGCCGGATACGATGCGCCAATGATTTGATCGTTGCAAAATCATCTTTCTGGTAAGCGGCGCGGATTTCTTTTACTGAAGCAGGTGTTTGTTCGGCAAAAAGGTGGGTCATCTTGCTGACAAATTCTTTATTGCCACCACTGATCTTTACCAGTTTGGAAAGATCATATAATGGTTCAGGTTCTATATGGTCCATAGCCGTTGTTTTTCCTTCATTGATCGAATGTCCGAGCCAGTGAGCAATTGCACCAATAAGATCATCTTCCTGGAATGGCTTGGAAATATAATCATTCATGCCTGCTTCCAGGCATAATTGATTTTCCCCTTTGATAGCATTGGCGGTAAGCGCTATCACCGGAATTCTACTTTTTAATTCTTTGCGCATGATCCTGGTCGCTTCCAATCCATCCATAACCGGCATTTGCACATCCATCAGTACAAGGTCATAGCTGCGAAGTCTGAGTTCGTCAATCGCTTCTTTTCCATTGACCACTTCAGTGATATCAGCGCCATATTTTTTCATGACTGTATCTGCTACCAGGCGGTTCATTTCATTATCTTCTACCAGCAATATTTTTTTATCCTGCAAAATAGAGCTGTCTGTATGATGCCGCACCTGGCTGGGAATATCCTGTTCTGTACCAATAAAGAACGGGA
>CAMLGR010000261.1 GCA_946479615.1 uncultured Bacteroidota bacterium
TCCTGTTCGTGTGTTCCAGGATTTTGCGACGGTCGATCTTTTATCAGGAGGCAGGGCCGAGATCATGGCGGGCCGCGGTTCTTTTATCGAATCGTTTCCCTTGTTTGGCTATGACCTGAAGGATTACGATGAATTGTTTTCTGAAAAGCTGGAACTGTTATTACAGCTGAATGAAAAAGAAATCATCAACTGGAAAGGAAAGTTGCGTCCGTCTATTCATAACCGGGGAGTATATCCACGGCCTTTTCAAAAAAAACTGCCGGTATGGGTAGCCATAGGAGGCACACCTGAATCGGTGGTACGTGCCGGTAATCTTGGATTGCCTATGGCGCTGGCAATTATTGGCGGCATGCCGGAGCGGTTTGCTTCGCTGGTGCAATTATATCGCAACACCGCTGTCAAAGCGGGTCATGATAACAGCCAGCTACAGGTGGGGGTCAATTCACATGTATATGTTGGTGACACTTCTCAAAAAGCAGCGGATGATTTTTATCCTTCCTATGCAGATGTGATGACAAGATTGGGGAGGGAACGGGGTTGGCAGCCGATGACAACCGGCCAGTATGAAGCCATGCGTTCGAAACAGGGATCGTTGCTGGTGGGAAGTCCTGCAGAAGTCACTGATAAAATATTATACGAACATGAACTCTTTGGTAATACACGTTTTCTTGCCCAGATGAGTGTAGGTGCTTTGCCACATGATAAGCTGATGCGTTCGATCGAACTATTCGGAACGAAAGTAGCGCCGGAGGTGAGGAAGGCGTTGAAACCGGTGAAAGCCTGATTGGGAATTATGAATGCAGAATTATGAGTTATGAATGGATGACCACCGGCATCAATTCATCATTCTGCATTCTTAATCCTCGATTTATCTCCATCCACCCCAGTCAATCTTTACCTCGATATCCGGGTGAATGCTTTTCATGACCGGGCAGGTATCACCCGTATGTTTGAGAATGGTCTTGGTTTTTTCATCTATATTTTTCAGCGGATCGGGTATATGAAATGTTAATTCTATACCACCCACGCGCCGCGGATCGGCTTTCATGATCTTCAATACTTCCACTTTTATACCGTCCAGGTCAAAGTCCATCGTACGCGCTTTGATCCCCATTACCGTTACCATGCAGGTTGCCAGGCTGGTCGCCATCAGGTCGGTAGGAGAAAAACGTTCACCTTTTCCATGGTTATCGACCGGGGCATCGGTCTCGAAAGAAGAGCCGCTTTGCAGGTGTGTGCAGGTGGTGCGCAGTCCGCCGTTATAAACTACTGTAGAGGTCATTTCAATTTTTGCCCTAAATTTACGTTACTAATTAATTAAACTGAAGATCTGTGAAGAAACTAAGCCTCATTATAGTGCTGTCATCGCTTGCCATTTCTTCTTTCGCCCAGACAAGCCGTGAAGAAAGAAACCAGAAGAAAGAGGAAAAGCGTCAGAAGATAAATGAAATGGTAAGACAGGCAGAAGAAGGTGTGCTTGTTTACCGGAAACAAAGCATTTTCGGCATCCAGCTTCGTACGAATGGATATGGCGCATTTTATGAATTGGGAAAGATGAAAACCAATCGTAAAACAAATATCTACCGCCTGGAGATTTGCGAGATCAAAGATCCCAAGGAAGAAAAGTCAGGTGGCAGTTTCCTGTTTGGTAACCCGTTTGCTTATGGTAAGATCAATTATTTCTACCCGGTCACCCTGGGTTTTGGTCAGCAATATATTCTCGGGCAAAAAGGAAATAAGAACGGGGTAGCGGTCTCCCTGGTTTATAATGCCGGTATTTCGGTAGGTTTGCTGCGTCCTTATTATATAGATGCGCAGGACTTGAACAACCAGGAAGTAACAATAAAATACACACCGCAGGATAGCGCTCTGTTTCTCAGCAACCGTATTCTCGGCTCCAGCGGACTGGGTAAAGGATGGAGTGAATTAAAGGTAAAACCAGGGGCATATTTAAAAACGGCTCTCCGGTTTGATTATGGCCGCTTTAATGAATCGGTCAACGGTTTGGAGATCGGTATGAACCTTGAAGGATATGCTTCCAAAATTCCGATCGTGGTGTTCCAAAAAGATAAACGTCTTTTCTTCGAAGCGTATGTAGCCATACTGTTTGGAAGACGTAAATAGTGTAATTGATTTTTTTTAATATTTCGTACAGGGCCGCAAAGAGCGTTATCACCAAAACGTTTTGCGGCCTTTGTATTTCAACTCTGTGGCCCTCTGTGTATTCACTGCGGTGCTCTGTGGTATATGCCCTGTAGTAAGATACCAGATTAAAGTATTTAGTATTGAGAATTTACGAATAGAATCCCTCCGACAAGAATTATACGCAGAGTACCACAGAGAATACACAGAGGTTCGCGGAGAAGGGATTCTCAAATATGATTCGTATTTTTGCAGCATGACCGAATTACCCGTTGTCCCCACCTCTGATCCCGTTACAACAAGAGTAAAAAAGCCTGATTGGTTACGGGTAAAACTTCCTATCGGCGAAAGTTACAAGCATGTACGCGGGCTGGTCGATACCCATAAACTACATACGATCTGTGAGAGTGGAAACTGTCCCAATATGGGTGAATGCTGGGGCGCCGGTACTGCTACTTTCATGATATTGGGAAATATCTGTACCAGGAGTTGTGGTTTTTGTGCAGTAGCTACAGGTCGCCCGGAAGCGGTTGACTGGGATGAGCCACAGCGTGTAGCGGAAGCGATTCACCTGATGAAAGTAAAACATGCTGTTATTACTTCGGTCGATCGCGATGAATTAAAAGATGGAGGCGCTACGATCTGGCACAATACGATCAAAGCGGTAAAAGCGCTCAATCCTGATACAACACTCGAGACACTGATCCCTGATTTCAAAGGAAAGAAAGCAGATATACAACAGGTGATCGATGCCGCTCCGGAAGTCGTTTCGCATAATATCGAAACTGTAGAACGACTGACCCGCCAGGTGCGTATCCAGGCCAAATACTGGCGCAGCATGGAAGTTATTCGGACACTGAAAGAAAGCGGTATGCG
>CAMLGR010000262.1 GCA_946479615.1 uncultured Bacteroidota bacterium
TGACCAGATACGATCGGCCGGTATATCGTTTACAGTTGTCATAGTATTACCATTCGGCAGCAGGATAAGTTCTTTGCAGGTATTGCAATTCGGTTAAGATATAGCCAAGATGTTCGGTATGCCTTCCTTCTTTTCCTCCCTGCTGAACAAAACTATTTGCCGGAAATACAAGAGCAGCTTCGTCGAATACTTCTTTTATTTTTTGTGACCAGGCTTCTTTTAACTGGCTGGTATCGGCTCCTGCTCCTGTTTTTGTCATCTCGCGCTCATAGCTGGCCGGTTCAAATAATTCACCGGTATACATGGCCAGTTGATCGACAGCATTGATCATGCGCTCATGGCTTTCCGTAGTGCCATCGCCAAGACGGATCACCCATTCACTGCTCCAGCGTAAATGATAGGTCGTTTCCTTGAGCGCTTTGGCGGCAATTGCTGCTAACTGTTCATCGGTACTTTGTTGCAGTTTTTCGTATAATAAATATTGATAAGCGCTGAAAAAGAATTGACGGAGTATCGTTTGCCCCCAGTCGCCATTTGGTTGTTCGACCAGTAAACAGTTTTTGAATTCGCGTTCGGTGCGGAGATAAGCGAGCGTGTCTTCGGTAGCCCCCTCTGAATTTCCCTCCTTGGGAGAGGCTTTTGAAGACACTACAACCTGGGAGTTATTTATGAGTTGTGCGGCGTATTGATAAAAATTCCGGGATTGTCCTAACAGATCAAGTGAGATATTGGTAAGGGCAATATCCTGTTCAAGTACAGGACCATGACCACACCATTCGGCATTCCGTTGGGCCAATATCAAAGTCGTATCAGCCAGGTGAAGCGTGTAATCTATCAGGGATTGTGTTTTCAAAAGTGAAATTTAAATGGTCAGTAATCTTACATATGATTCACTTCATCCGGTAAATCATAAAATGTCGGGTGACGATATACTTTATCATTGGCAGGCTCATACAGGGAAGCGGCTTCTTCAGGGCTGGTAGCATGAATGTATTTTGATTCCACTACCCAGATGCTGACACCTTCCATTCTTCGTGTATATACATCCCTTGCATTTTCAATTGCCATTTGCGCATCGGCTGCATGCAGGCTGCCGGCATGTTTATGATCGAGCCCCTGTTTACTGCGGATAAAAACTTCCCAGAGCGGCCAGTCACTTGCCGTTCCTTTGGAGGAACTATCAGGCACACTGCCTGCTTTGTCTTCAGGAATATCCCCGTAATAAAATTTTCGTATCAGATTATTCATTGAATAAAGTTTTCAGCTGTTAAGCTGCTGCCAGTGATCCTTTGGAGGTTTTTGATTTTTTCATTGCATGTGCCGCTGCTGCTTCTCTTACCCATTCTCCTTCTTCCCATGCTTTTTTGCGGGCGGCCAATCTTTGTTTATTGCAGGGGCCATTGCCTTTTACAACATTCCAGAATTCGGTCCAGTCTATTTCGCCAAAATCATAATGTTTAGTGCTTTCATTCCAGGTGAGTGCGGGATCAGGTAATGTCATTCCCAATAATTTCACTTGTTCGGCGCACATATCTACAAAATTCTGCCGCAATTCATCATTGGTTTTGCGTTTGATCTTCCACTTCATACTTTGATCGCTATTGGTGCTTTCGCTGTCTTTTGGTCCAAACATCATCAGTGAGGGCCACCACCAGCGGTTGATCGCATCCTGGCACATGGCTTTTTGTTCGGGTGTGCCTTTGCTTAATACGAGTAAACTTTCAAATCCCTGGCGCTGATGAAAACTTTCTTCTTTGCAAATGCGAACCATCGCTCTTGCATAGGGTCCGTATGAAGTGCGGCATAGCATGACCTGGTTCAGGATAGCGGCTCCATCTACCAGCCATCCAATCGCTCCCATATCGGCCCAGGTAAGGGTGGGATAATTGAAGATCGAGGAATATTTGGCTTTGCCGCTATGCAGGTCGTTGATCATTTCTTCGCGCGACATGCCCAGTGTTTCGGCCGCACAATATAAATACAGTCCATGACCGGCTTCATCCTGCACTTTGGCGAGTAAAATAGCTTTGCGTTTGAGGGAAGGGGCCCGGCTGATCCAGTTGCCTTCGGGTAGCATTCCCACGATCTCGCTATGGGCATGCTGACTGATCTGCCGGATATTTGTTTTGCGATAAGCATCAGGCATCCAGTCTTTTGGCTCAATGCGGGTTTCTGCATCGATCTTTTGCTGAAATAGCTGTTCGGGGTTCATGGGCAAACAGGTTGAGTTCCAAAGTTACTGATTTTCCGGCGGGGAACTAACAGTTGGCAGTCTGGGGTGGACAGTTGAGCAGCCGGGTCGCCGGCAGTCCGGCAGGTTGCTATCAGTTACATTTATTGATCCGGCGAGTAACTGAAGAGGTTCCGGGTTGAAGACAGGGCATAAAAAAATCAGCGGGTAATTTGCTCATCAGTTATAAGCAAACAATATCATTACATCTTCGTATTATAAAATGCAGGTAACCGATTGCAGACTGCAACTGCAGGCTATTCAACTGCCCGCTGCTTACCATCTGCACCTTACTCTCATACTTTTTTCCTACCTTAGTTTTCTGCTCACTCACATTTTTAACGCTTACTGTTATACGATTGCTTGCGAACGACCCTCATATTACAGTACAGGTAATAGAACTGCAACAAAAGATTGCTGAAGGGGATGAGAATGCTTTCACACAATTATATCTTCATTTTGGTAAAAGGCTGATCCAGTTTGCTGTTTCGCTCGTACGTTCCCGCGAGATCGCCGAAGAACTGGTAGAAGATGTATTTGTAAAACTCTGGGCCAACCGCAACCAGGTAACTGCTATCGAAAACATAACGGTGTATTTATATGTAGCCACCAAGAACAGGTCGCTGAATGCCTTATCCCGCAAGGCGCACGAACTCGTTGCTGCTCCTTTCGATTACCTCGATACGCCACTGGATAAATTTGCTGTCAATCCTTATGATTTGATGATCACAGCAGAAATGATGGGCCG
>CAMLGR010000263.1 GCA_946479615.1 uncultured Bacteroidota bacterium
TATAGATAGTTTGCCGGGAGTGTTTTATTTTTACGATCAGAATGGTAAATTTATAAGATGGAACCGGCGTTTTGAAGCAGTTACCGGTTATTCATCCGAAGAGATTGCAGAGATGCACCCAACTGAATTTTTCGATGGCCCTGAAAAAGCCTATATCACTGAACGGATCATGGGTGTGTTTGAAAAAGGGGTTAATGACGCCGAAGCTAACTTCCTGACAAAGAGCGGTGAGAAAATTCCGTACTATTTTAAGGCAGCACTGATTAGTTATGAAGGTAAGCCCTGCTTGCTGGGTACTGGCATTGATATTGCGGAACGTGTAAAGGCTGAAAGGGAACTTCAGGAATCCTTTGAAGAAATTCGCGAACTGACAGAATATGTGCAGAATATCCGGGAAGAGGAACGCGCCCATATTGCCCGGGAAATACATGATGAACTGGGCCAGCAGCTAACAGTGCTGAAAATGGATGTGTCGTGGCTTAACAAACGGGTTGGTAACCTGAATGAGCAGGTGCATAACAAACTGGTTTCGCTGACGGAAATGCTTGATGGAACAGTGAAAACAGTACGCAGGATATCGTCGGAACTGCGGCCAAGTTTGCTGGATGACCTGGGCCTTGTGGCGGCGATCGACTGGCTACTGAAGGATTTTGAACGTAGGTCGGGTGTGACTACTTTCTTCGAAGAACCGGTGAATGAGGTACAGGTGAATGATTCAGAAAAGATCGGGCTTTTCCGGATCTTCCAGGAATCATTGACCAACGTGGCGAGACATGCACAGGCAGCAACTGTACGTGTTGCGCTAAAGCGCGAAAATGAAAATATTGTATTGAGTATACAGGATGACGGAATTGGCTTTGATAGTAAAATAGTAGGCGTAAAACGGACGCTGGGGATTCTTGGAATGAAAGAGCGCACAACAATGCTGGGCGGACAGTACGAAGTGAAAAGTACGCCTGGAAAAGGAACCCTGGTAACCGTTTCTATACCGATAAGGCAGGCAATTAAACAATAACCTATATTCTCATGATAAGAATTCTTATAGCAGATGATCATGCAATTGTTAGAAAGGGTTTGAGACAGATTATTCTCGAAGAATTTCCTTCTGCAAAAGTGGAAGAGGCTAACGATGCAGAAAATCTGGTAAACAAATGCCTGCAACAGGAATGGGATGTTGTGATCTGTGATCTCAGCATGCCTGGTCGCAGCGGGTTAGACGCCTTACGCCAAATCAAACAAAGCGCTCCCAATATTCCTGTTCTTATCATGAGCATGCACCCTGAAGACCAATATGCGCTGCGGGTGCTGAAGGCTGGCGCCTCGGGGTACCTTAGTAAAGAGTCGATCCACGATGAACTGGTGCGGGCTATTCAGACCGTTATGCTGGGGAAAAAATTCATCACTCCCATTGTGGCTGAAAAGCTGGCGGACGCATTTGACGCTGATTCCGGCCGGCAACAGCACGAATTATTATCGGATCGGGAATTTGACGTGTTCAAACTCCTCTCCGGCGGCAAATCAGTATCGGAGATTGCTGCACAATTGTCGCTTAGCGTAACAACCGTAAGTACTTACCGGGCCCGGATACTGGAGAAAATGAATATGAAGTCGAACGCAGACCTCACCCGTTACGCCCTTGAGAAGGGGCTGATCTAAATCTTCTGTTTGTAGTATAAATACTACTCTCATAACCCGCCTTGGCCTACAGCCAAAACTAGTCATGTTTGCTATTTTCATCCGGCAATTCCCTGATACCACGGGGCTTAGCAGCAACCATCATGCTCAGAGTACTTATTGCTGATGACCACGAAGTTGTGCGGCGCGGATTAAAGCAAATCCTGCTGGAAGATTTTTCTTTTGCACACATTGAAGAAGCCGGCGACTGTCCTTCACTGGTGGAAAAAGCACTTGGTGCTGATTGGGATATTATTGTTTCCGATTTGGCCATGCCGGGTGGAGGTGGATTGGAAGCGCTTAAGCAAATCAAACTTGAGAAGCCCAAAGTTCCTATTCTTATTTTAAGTATTTACCCTGAAGAACAATATGCGCTTCGCGTAATGAAAGCCGGGGCTTCAGGCTACCTGAACAAAGATGCCGCTCCCGAAGAATTGGTAGTAGCCGTAAATCGTGTACTTTCCGGCCGCCGTTACATCACGGAAGGGGTTGCCGAGAAACTGGCCAGCAAGATCGACCGGCAGGATGATGTACCCGCACATGAACTTCTGAGTGATCGGGAATGGGATGTATTTCGCCACCTGGCCAATGGTAAATCCGTAACAGAGATCAGCGATATGCTGAGCCTCAAAAGTACCACCGTTAGCACCTATCGTACCAGGATATTGGTAAAAATGAACATGAAAACCAATGCCGACCTGATCCAGTACGCTCTTGAACATAAACTATTATAAGGGTTTTCTTTAGTCCTGTAGTATATTTCCTACGTGTATTTCAGTTAATTAAGTACAGTTTAATTGTCTGGTTTTCTATTTTTTTCCAAATCTTTGCATCGTTATTTTGCGGCATGAATTCCGCAGTTACCCGTCAGGACAAGTTGCTCCTTCTTATCGTTGATGACAACATGTATTTTGTAGAACGCATGATTGCGTTGCTGGAAGAAACGGGTAATGTGGGATATATCAACGTGGCTTCGGATTATGAAGAAGCGCGTCACCTGCTGAATGAAGAAGAACATGATCTCGTAATACTGGATATCAATCTTCCGGGAAAGAACGGGATCGAGTTACTTCGGCAGATAAAACAACCGGGTGGATCCTGCAAGGTGATCATGGTAACCAATCATGCCGACGAATATTACCGGCAGCAATGTAAAGAACTGGGAGCTGATTATTTTCTCGACAAGTCAAATGATTTTGGCAGAGTGCCGATGATTGTAAGTAGCTATAGCCTGGAATTGAATTCATAACCCTTGAAATACCAACCGGTGTATGCCCAACCACTGGAAATTTTTA
>CAMLGR010000264.1 GCA_946479615.1 uncultured Bacteroidota bacterium
AAAACAGCTACATTCCGTGGTGCAATTGCACCGGGTGGTGGTGAAAATGCAACATGGTGGAAAGGATGGACAAAATTTAATTATCAATAAGAATAATTGGCATTGTGTTATTCAACCGGGGCATCGTCCCCGGTTTTTTTATTCCTATGTGAAACCTATGTACCTATGTGCCTATGTGGTAGACTACGCCAGTCAGCTTTTTTACCACATAGGCACATAGGTACATAGATTTCACATAGGGCATATATCCATGCTCTTAGCTTATTTTTGTTGAATGAGAGTATTATTCCTTGTCCTGTTAACCTCTTTATTCTTCTCTGCCTGCACCGGCCGGCTTTCAAAGCAATCTCCCAAAGAAAAATTCGATCAGCTTGAAAAAATATTTGCTCATGCCAACTGGCTATTAGTGCGGCCAAAGGACACCAGCTGTTTTTATTTTGAAAGAATGAGCGATACTCAATACGATGTGTACCAGTTCAGCATGACAAAAGGCGATTCTGCCGGTACTTCCCTTAGCCTGATAACCGCTTCCGGCGATTCGGTGCGCTGGGACCGCCGTGGCAGGTACCTGTTGCTCGATGAGCTTGATAGCAGTAAAGCAGAGTGGGTAGAGCCAGGACTTAATAAAACCAGCTATACGATGCACAGGGTCAATGACAGCGAGTTGGTCTTCCGGTTTTCGGGTCAGCCGGAAATGATCCTGCATAAAACAATACCATTAATGGAATTCCTGGTGGGCAGCAAGCGGGAATATGAACGAAGAAATCCCGCGCTTGATAGTGCGCTGGCGGCTCCGGTGCAATAATTCTCCTTTCTTCATCCTAACATAACCTTCCTGTAACAGTTGGGTAACATTTGCCCTGCATCTTTACAGTAGTTCTTTTCCTATTACGTCGTTCAGAAATTGCCGGATGGGTTAGTGGCATATTCCATTCCTAAGCAGTTTTCTCATGCAGTTTACCATTCCGGAAGGACAGATCCGGGATGGTTTTTTTGTTTATAACCTATGTGAAACCTATGTTTCTATGTGCCTATGTGGTAAGATTACGCAAGGCTGTTATAGTTCTATGACAGACTGACGTAGGTCACCACATAGGGCACATAGGAATACACACATAGATTTTAAGTAAGAATATCGTAATCTCCGGTGGTCATATACTCTTCCACCATCTGGTCCTTTCCTGAAAAAAGATAAGAAAGACTTTCAGGGATGCTATTGCTGTAATCCGCTTTTGGATTGTTATTATTACCGATCCAATTCTCAAAATGCACCTGGAAATCATCGTCAATCGTTTTCAGACACATCACCCCCATCTTTTCCAACGCCGCTGCATTGCATTGTTGTTCATACTGTGCGCGGATCGGGATGCTGATGATCTTCTTGCCCAAATGCAACGCTTCCGCAGGTGTTTCAAATCCTCCACCGGTAATAATACCACTGCAATGAACCAGGCTCTGGTTGAAAAGATAAGTATCGACAGGGATGAACGTGATATTCCGGTCAACAATACGTTCCGTAGTCTGTCTTGAAAAAACCTGGAACTGGAAATCAGGGATGGCGTGAAAGATCTTTTTTAATTCGGGTTCGCAATAGGAAGGAAGATATACTGTGATATATTTTTTGTCGGTTGGTTCAGCCAGCAGGATATCTTTTTTTACAACCGGTGTAAAAATAAAATCATCATACGGTTGAAAATGCAATCCTACATAGCGGTTAGCGCGGGCATAATTTTTCAGCACCCATTCTCCTGTTGCATTTTTCTTTTCAGGCCTGGGAGTATTCGGGGAAAGAAAGCTGGCCTGGTGACCAAAATTGACGGAAGGCACTTTCTTTTTGGCGCAGGCGGCGGCTGTGATATATTCAAAATCATTGATCACAAGATCATATTTCTCCACCGGCAGGTCGCGGATCTCCTGGCGCAGGCGCAAGGGTTGAAAATTTTTCAGTAATTGCCAGTAATTAAGTCCTCCGCTGCAATTATAAAAAAGACTCAGTCCTTTGCTGCGGTATTTTACAAATGCATTCAATGATAAAGTGCTGTTAGCGCCACTCAGGAAAATATCTACATTTCCATACTCTTTCAGGTAAGGAAGTAATTCCATGGCCCTGCTGATATGACCATTGCCCGTGGCTTGTACGGCATAAAAGATTTTCATGCGATCGTGGATTGAGGGGTTAAAGAATGCAGGTAAATCGCAATCTCATTGGTCATTACCTGTGGTTTCGGTTTGGGTGCAACAACTCTTGCGGCCGGTGTTACTGTTTCAGCGCAGGTATGAATATGCCAGTCGTTATCATGGTATTCCAATGCGGTCAGGTGTTCTACCCAGTCACCCGAGTTGAGATAGGTGACGGTCCCTTTATCAGTCGTAAATACTTTCTTTCCCGGCTGGTGAATATGTCCGCAGATAACGCAATGATATTTTTTTTCGATGGCCAGTTCGGCCACCATGCTTTCAAACTCTTCGATCTTCACTACTCTTTTATTGAACTGGTGCATCACCTTTTTGGCGAATGAGAGCTTTTCACGTCCTATCTTCTTCATACCCCAGTTGATCAACCGGTTAAAAGCGAGCAGGGAGGCATAGCCATTGCTTCCCAGTTTGCCCCAGAACTTTGCCTGGCGTTTGGTAGTATGATCAAATACATCTCCGTGAAAGATCCATGTCATCTTCCCGTTGATCTCGATAACGACCTTATCTGTTAATTGAAAATTACCAAGCTGCAGAGCGGAATAGCGAC
>CAMLGR010000265.1 GCA_946479615.1 uncultured Bacteroidota bacterium
TTGCTTCGGCCGCGTATTTGCTAGCCCTGCCAATATCAGCAGCGCTATAATTTGGGAAGGTGCCGTTAAATGTAGCTGGCAAATTTGCTATTGCAAACTTCAGGTCATTAATAATAAGGGTATACACATCTGACACAGGACTCCTGGGAATGGTATTGGCTTCCAGGGCTGTTACTGTATGATCAACTACAGGTACCTTTCCATAATACCTGACAAGATCGAAGTAAAAGAAAGCACGCAAGAATCTTGCTTCTGCAGTTAGCCGGGTGGCCAGGGCTGGAGAGCCCACAAAACTGCCATTTTTTTCTATTTGTTCCAGAACAGTATTAGCTCTGAATATGCCTGAATAATCTACCCTCCAGGCTTCCTCAACATATGTATTAGGAGCTATTCCCTGTGCAAAATTGTTGATAGGATCATGATCGCGGCCTACATCGTTATTAGTAGGATAGATATTATCAGATCTTACTTCGGAAAGCTCCATTAACCTGTTTGGATAACCCCTCAATGAATTATAAGCTGCATTGACAGCCTTTATGAAATCACTGGGTTGCTGATAGAAAGTTGCAGTAGTTTCCGTGGAAATAGGTACCTGGTTCAGGTCTTTTTTGCACGATGCAATAAAGAAAATGGCTATAATGTATATAAAGGATGTCTTTTTCATTGTAAAAAGTTAGAATGCTTAAAATGTAATGTTTAATCCAACAATCAATGACTTCGATAACGGCATCGCGCCATAGTCTCCTGCTTCAGGATAGGCAGAATTAGTACTTATTGCTGTATTGGTAGCTTCTGGATTTAATCCATTTACATATTTGTCATGTCCAAAAAAGTTTTCTAAAGTCAGGTACACTCTTGCATTCTGAATAACTTTTGTTTTAAACACATTTTTCAGGTTATAGCCGAGAGTGATATTCCGTACACGTATGTAATCTGATGAATACAGCCAGTCAGTTGCAGATGTAATGGGACTATTAAAGGATGAAAAAGCCTTGCTGAATCTTCCTTCTCCCTGGTCTGTTTCAGAATACCATCTTTTTACAAAAGATGCAGGATGGTTATCTGATCTTCCCTGGCCTGGTCGTGTAATGGATCGGCCAAATTGTGAGAATATGGAGCCGCCTGATTGTCCCTGAACCAGCACCGCTAAATCAAATCCTTTATAGCGGAAGGTATTGTTTATGCCATAGGTATAGTCAGGATTGGGATGACCCACAATCTGTTTGTCAGCTTCGGTAATCAGGCCATCTCCATTGCGGTCCTCGAATTTGAAATCACCCGGCTGCTCGGTGTTGTACATGGGATAATGATCGGCAATATCTTTGGCAGATAGAAATCCTAATATCTTCAAAACATAAATGCTGTTAATTGGTGAACCAACTTTCAGAATTGCATCAGAAACTGTAAAGCCATTGGGTATGATGATCTGGCTTTGACCTGGAGCCAATGCCAAAACTTTGTTTGTATTATGCGATACATTCACGGTAGTTGTCCACTGAAATTCACCTACCATGTTACGCGATGTTATTTCCAGCTCTTGCCCGATATTTCTTACGGATCCTACATTTGTGAGATAAGACTGGAACCCTGTTACTTCCAGAACCTGAACATTCAAAAGGAGATCCGTATTTAATTTATTGTAATAATCAAATGACCCGACAATACGATTTTTTAGAATTCCGAAATCAAGCCCGAAGTCATAGGTTTTTGATTTTTCCCATTTCAGATCCGGGTTAGCCAAAACATTTGGTGCCTGGCCTATTGCCGGGGCTTGTGTTGTACCAAGAACATAGCCGGCAGAACCAATGGTTGCAATGCTGGCATAATCATTCGGTAAATTATCGTTTCCATTAACACCGTAAGATGCCCTGAGCTTAAGATCGCTGAGGATGGGGATTGATTCCATAAAATCCTCGTCACTTAATACCCATTTTAACGAAGCAGCGGGAAAGATACCATACTGGTCATTGATACCGAATCTTGAAGAACCATCTCTGCGAATACTTGCTGATAAGAAATATTTGTCTTTAAATCCATATTGCAAACGACTGAAATAGGATATTAATACGCTTTTAGTTGAAGTGGTATTGCCCGTAACTGCTGCTGCGGCATTTAATGTTCTAATTACCGCGCTGGTATACCCTCCATTAGAATTTAAAGCTGTTCTGTCGAGTTTATCGAAGCTATAAGAATATCCACCCAACACATTTATACTGTGATCTTTTTTAATTGTGGTAGTGTAGTCAATTGTATTTTCATTGACAAAAGTTTGTCTCCTGTAGCTACTATAAGAGCCAGAAGTAGCGGACAGTACATTATTGGATCCTGTGAAAGTTCTTGCAGACTGAGTGCCGGCTGTTATATAAGGATTATAACCATTAGCAATATTATCAGTATGATCCAGGTTCAGAGAAGTCCTGGCTCTCAATCCGGGAATGATTTGATATTCTGCGAATAGGGTACCTAATGTCCGATATCTTTTATTAATACCCTTGTTGTAGGTCAGTTTGCCATAGGGAGAATTGGTTGTACTGCTCCACGCGTACTGTCCATTTTCCCACGTTAGGGAAGAGGCCCATAGTATCTTCCTGCACAGGTGCGAGGCT
>CAMLGR010000266.1 GCA_946479615.1 uncultured Bacteroidota bacterium
GGGAAGGGTAAAAACTTTTTTTCATGTCCTGATAACTCCGTGGCAAGGCTGGTAGTAAGACCGCGACCCAATCTGCCAGTAAATGCACGTGAGAGTGTGGTATATTTGGCAGCATCCGAAAACAGCGCCTGCCTGTATGCAGGGAACGCACCCGACTCATCGGTAGCTAAGAATGCAGTTCCTATTTGCACGGCATCCGCACCTAAAGTCATCGCTCCGGCAATCCCACGACCATTAGCAATACCACCTGCCGCTATAACCGGAACTTTTACCTTTTCCTTTACTAGTTGAAGCAGCACGGATGTTCCTATAGTGGATTGTTCCGCAGGAGCCAACCACGATGGCCGGTGACCGCCCGCTTCAAATCCCGAAGCGATGATCATATCTACACCGCTTGCCTCCAGCGCCAGGGCTTCGTCCAGCGTGGTGGCAGCGCCAACGGTTCTGATACCGCGTTTGCGAAGCTGCTCCATCACATCCTGCGGAAGTGTCCCGAACATAAAGCTGAACACTTTCGGACGGATGTCGATCACCACCTGCAACTGGTTTTCAAACCGCGATTTAAAAGGCGCAGGTTTTTCAGGAAGGGATATTCCAGCCTTTTCAAAATAAGGCTGGAATAACTGCTTTGCCTGTTCATATTGTGCATCGGTTATGTTACCGTCCGGCGCATCGGTATCTGATACCCAAAGGTTGAGGTTATAAGGCTTGTTCGTTGCTGTTCTAATCTGCTTATCTAATTCATAGATGTCGCCAGGACTCATCGTGTAAGCGCCATATCCGCCTAAACCACCCATATTGGATACTGTGGCGACCAATTCGACCGAAGAAAGATTGCCGCCGAATGGCCCCTGCAAGATCGGATATTGAATCCCTAATAATTCCGTTGCTTTTGTGTTATACCACATGACTAATTTGTATTGGACTGTTTAACGCTGTCAGTAAAACGACTTCGATCTTATCATCAACTATCTTCCCCTTCACAAATTCAAAGAATGTTTTGGAATGAGGCAGGGTTTTATGTAATTCAAAGGCCGCATCATTTTTATAGATCTCATAGATGACTATGGTTTGTGGCGAGTCATTCAGAGTGTAGGGAATAAATTGTTCACTGCCGGGTTCTTTGCTTGTTTCTGCTGCCATTGTGACCATTGCTTCTTTCACTTCCTTTTCAAACCCCGGAAGGATATTGATATAAGCCAGCAGCGCTGTTTTAGTTTCCATGACTGACATTGTTAATATTTACAAATAAAGATCAATTAGCGGTATCACTGATCATTTTGTTTACCAGGTACCACTCGCCATCCATTTTATGGAATGACAGGAATTCATGGTAAATAAAATCATACATAGTTACTCTTACTTCGGCGATGGCGATGGAGTTAACCACTTTCACAGAGATGATCTCGCCCTTAAATGGCTTGCCTGAATCCTTCGGACTTTGGCGATGGGCCACACCGTCCAGGTATTCGGCCAGGGTCTTTTTGTAAGGCTGACCTTTTACATCACCAAATAATAGAGCTCCGGCGTAAAATACACTTCCGAGTGTCTTTACATCGCCTTCGTAGATGCTTTTGAAATAATCATTTTCCAGTTTTTCTGAGATTACTAATGAATCTTCTTTTTCCAGTGTTTCCATTTTTGTGAGGTTTTGTGCTTTGACATCCAATAAGCACCAAGACAACAAAGCGGTCAAAAACAAAGTTTTCATTTTTAATTTAAGTTGTATCCGGCGGCTACCCCCCCGTCAACATTGATAATGGCGCCGGTAATAAAGTTGCTTTTGGCAACTGTATAAACCATTTCGGCTACGTCTTCCACTTCACCTACGCGGTTTAGCAGGTGCAAACTAGCTGCCTCGTCTGCGCTGTCACCGTGCATCGGGGTGCGGATAGTGCCAGGGGCGATTGTGTTTACCCTGATATTATCCTTACCAAACTCGGCGGCCAGCTGTATGGTAAGGGCATTTACAGCGCCTTTTGATGCCATTTGAGCGGTGATAGGCACTCCGCCAAAGCCACGGTTAACCAGCGGCGTACCGATGTTGATCACCACACCATCATGCTGCTTCAGCATTTGAGGGATTACTGCTTGTGTGGTGAAATAAGTACCCTTTAGGTTGGTGTTTAAAAACCGGTCGAGGTATGCTTCATCCACTTCCAAAAATGGCCTTGTTTCGAAAATACCGGCGTTGTTTACCAGCACATCTGCAGAGCCGAATTTTTCAACTGCGGCGGCTACCAGTTTTTCGCCGGTGCTCTTATCACTCACGTTACCGGCAACCATGGCCAGGTTCTCGCCAGCGCCAAGTTCTTTATATACTTCTTCCAGTTTTTCAGTAGTTGAAGAATTGATCACTACATTGTCGCCCTTTTCCAAAAAATAGCGGGCTACTTCCTTACCTATGCCGGATGATGCTCCGGTTACTATTACCGTTTGCTTCTTCATTTCTTTATTTTCTATCTGCTGTTATTCCTTTTTCCCTTAAAACTGACGTTTGGTCGCCTGCATAACCCCAATCGTCAAGTTCAATTTCTTGTATAACAACGTGGGTTAAATGAGGGTCTCTGTTCAATACATCGGTGATCACATCAGT
>CAMLGR010000267.1 GCA_946479615.1 uncultured Bacteroidota bacterium
TTAATGTCGGCGATATTTGCAGCAGCCGGCTTATATTTATTAGGTCATACAAGCGGCAACATGATCTTCATAGGTGCAATTATATTCGGCATAGGAGTTTGTTATTTCTGGCCCACGATGCTGGGATTTGTTTCTGAATATATGCCCAAGACCGGGGCCGTAGGGATCAACCTGATGGGAGGCGCGGGTATGTTTGCCGTATCAGTGTATACAATGTTCATGGGTGGTGTGTATGATAAATTGATCGCAAAAAGATTACCGGAAGGAGCCGATCTCAAGCTGTATAATTCCGCCGATGCTACACCGGACATGAAAGCGGCTGTCGGCGAAGCCAATAAATTAGCCGGCCCGGAAATCATCAATACCACATTGGTAATACCTATTATACTGATCGTCGCATTCCTTGGTCTGTATCTCTATATGCGCAATAAAAAGAAAGTGGTTTTACAATCTACTTCCCTTTAAGACAGATAAATTCGTAACTTGATAAAGATTGAGTGTGTCAATGAAAAAAACAACCCGCAGGGAAGCCCTGAAACAAATTGCCACCGGCACGTTAGCAGCCGGCAGCGTATCCGCACTAAGCGCTTACAGTACTGTTCCTTCAACCTCCACAGATACAGACCGCATGAAAGGAAATATCAATCATTCCGTTTGCCGCTGGACCTTTAATACATTAAGCGTAGAAGAACTTTGCGAGGCAGTAAAAAAGATCGGCTTCAGCGCCATCGATCTTTGCGGACCTAAAGACTGGCCCATTCTCAAGGCCAACGATGTTTTCTCTTCCATGTGCAATGGCGCTGAAATAAACCTCACCGAAGGATGGAACGACAAACAATACCATCCCACTTTACTTAAAAATTACAACGAACATATCGACCTGGTGGCTGATGCCGGTTATAAAAACCTGATCTGCTTCTCCGGCAGCCGTCGCGGTATGGATGATGAAACAGGATTGAAAAATTGTGCTGAAGGTTTGAAACAGATCATGTCGCATGCAGAAAAAAGAGGCGTGATCATCCAGATGGAACTGCTCAACAGCAAAGTGAATCATAAGGATTATATGTGCGACAGAACGGCCTGGGGTGTTGAACTCTGCAAACGCATCGGTTCCGAAAATTTCAAACTGTTATACGATATCTATCACATGCAGATCGATGAAGGCGATGTGATCAGGACCTTACAGGATAATAAAGCGTACATCGGTCATTACCATACCGGTGGTGTACCAGGCAGGCATATTATCGATGAAACACAGGAATTGTATTACCCGGCCATCATGAAAGCGATTATCGCTACCGGGTATAAAGGATATGTGGCGCAGGAATTCATCCCGCTTCCAACCGAGAAAAAAGATAAATTGGCGGAATTGAAGAAGGCCGTGAAGATTTGTGACGTCTGATGATGGTCAATAGTGAATGGTGAATATCCGCCATTGACCATTCACTATTGACTATTCACCATTCACTCTAACATTTTTTGACCTATAAAATAGTAATTGGTTATGGCAGATAATACGTACGATGCGATTGTAGTGGGCTCAGGTATCAGTGGTGGCTGGGCAGCGAAAGAACTTACCGAACGTGGGCTGAAAGTGATCATGCTGGAAAGAGGTCACGATATCAAACACATCACAGACTATGCTGAAAGCAATAAACCTGCCTGGGAATATCCGCACCGCGGAGGCCGCACCCAACAAATGATTGCCGACTACCCCGTATTAAAAAGAGATTACCCGCTGAATGAACGCAGTCTTCACTACTGGGTAAAGGATAGCGAATGCCCTTATACCGAAACCAAACGGTTTGACTGGTTCCGTGGTTACCATGTGGGTGGCCGTTCACTGATGTGGGGAAGACAAAGCTATCGCTGGAGCGATATCGATTTTGAAGCTAATGGTAAAGAAGGCATCGGCGTTGACTGGCCGATCCGCTATAAAGACATTGAACCCTGGTACACCCACGTTGAAAAATTTGCCGGCATCCAGGGATCGGTAGAAAACCTGCCGCAATTGCCTGACAGCCATTTCCTACCTGCCATGCAATTGAACGTGGTAGAAAAAGATGTGGCCGCCAGGATCAAAAAACATTATGATAATAAAAGAACCCTGATCATTGGCCGCACGGCGCACGTAACAGCTCCTATTCCCGGAAGAACCGTTTGCCAGTACAGGGATATGTGTGCCAATGGTTGTCCTTTTGGTGGCTATTTCAGTACACAATCTTCTACCCTGCCTGCCGCACAGGCCACGGGTAATCTGACGCTGCGTCCTTTTTCGATCGTTACCGATATCATTTATGATAAGGATACGAAAAAAGCAAAAGGTGTTCGCATACTCGATGCAGAGACCAACCAGACTTATGAATTTTTCAGCAAGATCGTTTTCCTCTGTGCTTCTTCTTTTAATTCTTCATGGGTGTTGATGAATTCAGCAACCGATATCTGGCCCGATGGATTGGGCAGCAGTTCCGGTGAGCTGGGCCACAACGTAATGGATCACCATTTCCGTTGTGGTGCGAATGGTGACGTAGAAGGATTCGAGGATAAATATTACTATGGTTTCCGTCCAACAGGTTTTTATATACCA
>CAMLGR010000268.1 GCA_946479615.1 uncultured Bacteroidota bacterium
GTACATATTTGAAGGAAGGCATCATGCGCCGGCCATTGTTCAACAGATCCAATGCTTCATTTTCAGTATACTTTGTATGTACATTGATAAGTGTTGGATAATTGCCGGTTCCTTTCCGGTCGCCACCATGACAGGAAATACAATATTGCTGGTACAAACGAATACCGGCTTGCCCATTGGTTTCTTTTTCCGGCGCTTCATATTTATTATCACGGATCGTAACCAGCCAGCCCATTTCATTGGCATTGACATACAGGATGCCTGTTTCAGGATCGAAAGAAGGTCCGCCCCAATCAGTACCGCCATCAAAACCCGGCAATTGCACCGTTGTTTTTTTGGAAGAAGGAATGAACATCTTCCCATAATTATATCCCTTAAGATCGTTCTTTAATTTTGCCAGTGAACTGTCAGGTAAATAAGGATTGAGATCGGCTTCTGTAAAGCTTTGCCGTATATAAGGTTTGATAAAAGTGGGGATCGGCTGCGTGGGCCATAATTTTTCACCCACCAAACTGCTTACGCTATCCTGCGGCACCTCATTGATCGGGTAGACAGGCTTGCCGGTTGTTCTTTCAAACAACCATACCATGCCATGCTTGGTGGTTTGTGCGACGGCTTCAATTGTTTGCCCGTCTTTTTTGATCGTCACAAGTGCCGGTGGGCAGGGAACATCATAATCCCATACATCATGATGGATAAACTGGAAATGCCATATTCTTTTTCCCGTCGCCGGATCGAGCGCTAATAAACAATTGGAAAAAAGACCCTGTCCTTTACGCTTGCCTCCATAAAAATCATAGGAAGCAGAACCGGTGGGAGCGAATAAAATATTATTCTTTTCATCCAGTGAAAAACCGCCCCAGCTATTGGCGCCACCGATATGTTTATAGGCAACCGGGTCTTCCCATGTTTCATAGCCATATTCGCCGGGTTGTGGTATAGTATGAAAGATCCATTGGAGTTTGCCGGTATGTACATCAAATGCACGGATATGACCAGGTGCGGCAGCTGCGCCTTCATCCACACGTGAACCAAGTATATACAGATCTTTATAAATAATGCCCGGCGTTGTAGCTGTTACAAAAAGATCTTGTACATCGCGGCCAAGCCCTTCATGAAGATCGAGTTGTCCACCGGTGCCAAAATTGCTGATCAGTTGGCCGGTATGGGCATCGATACAATGAAGGAAGGAACTGGCTACAAAAAAAATTCTCTTATCATCTTTTCCGTCTGTCCAGTAGGTGACACCCCTGTTATTATTTAAATTAAAATGCGAGGATTCAGAATTGCGCTGGCGCGAATCGGGATTGAACTCCCATATCTTTTTACCTATTGCCGCATTCACAGCAAACAAGCGAAGGGTGGGAGAAGTGATGTACATCACCGAATCGATGATGATGGGGTTACATTGTATCTGCGAATGCTTGGCCGTATCTGCATCACCGGTATGAAAGGTCCAGGCTACCTGTAATTGTGAAATGTTGCTGGTGTCGATCTCAGTAAGATCGGAATAGTGAAGATTTGATTTACTTCCGCCATATGTTTCCCATTGGGAAGACGGGCGGGGTGAAGATTGGCAGGCGGCCAATATGCAAAGAAGCGCCAAAAATCGTACTTGTTTCATTCCTTATGATTTACTGATTCAATAAATGTATAAAGTCCTGGTAAAAAAGAGATATTTATTTTCAGCAGGCAGTACCCGGTCTGGCAACCGGCCACTGCCGACTGCCAACTATCTCTTACATTTGCCATTCCGTAACATAAACGGAGAATACGTATATGAAAATAAAACACCTGGCCCTGTCGGCCTTTTATGTAACCTTTATCCTGAATGCATCTGCACAACAGGTGAAATTCACGGAATACGATCTTTCCAACGGCCTGCATGTGATCCTTCACCAGGATAAATCTGCACCCGTGGTAGCCGTATCGGTCATGTATCATGTCGGATCCAAAGATGAAGACACTGCGCGCACCGGTTTTGCACATTTCTTCGAACATTTATTGTTCGAAGGCTCGGAAAATATCAAGCGTGGAGAGTTTATGAAGTATGTGAGCAGTAATGGCGGTCAGAATAACGCCAATACTTCGCAGGACCGTACTTTTTATTATGAAGTATTTCCTTCCAACCAGCTCGAACTGGGTATGTGGCTCGAAAGTGAGCGGATGATGCACCCGGTGATCAATGAAATAGGTGTAAAGACACAGAATGAAGTGGTCAAGGAAGAAAAAAGGCAACGCCTGGACAACCAGCCTTACGGCAAATTTGTCCCTACCATTTTTGCGGACGTATTTCATGACCATCCTTATCGCTGGGCGCCGATCGGTTCCATGCAGCACCTCGATGCAGCCAGGCTGGATGAGTTTATCGCTTTTTTCAAAAAATTCTATGTGCCCAATAACGCGGTGCTGACCATCGCAGGTGATATCGATGTGGAGAAGACAAAGACCCTGGTCAAATCTTATTTTGAACCGATACCGCGCGGAGCTGATATCGTAAGGAATAAAGTGG